>NZ_JBFXGG010000068.1:0-7183 GCF_050178255.1 Desulfococcus sp.
GTCAAGGGTTTGAAATCTATGGGTTATTCATTCGAAATTGGGCGTTTTTGGGGCTTAAACGGGTGTTTTTGGGGTCAAAAATGACGGTTTAAGCGGTTCGGGGGTGTTGGGGGTGTCGATTTTTTCCTTAGACGGGTGTTTTTGACCCTGAAAATGAGCGTCTAAGGCGATATTCGGGCGGTTTTTGGGATGTATTGGTTGTGATTTCGGGCGATTGTCTTGGCCCGACCCCGGTTGACGCCCGATTGACCGATTGCCTATGGAAATTCGTCTCAGGTCTTCGAAATGGTCTGAAAGACCAGGGTGCATTCCTTGTTGTTGTCGAACAGATAATCAATACCGCTGGTGATCACGATTTCCATCTGGCTGTCGATGCGCAGGTAGCGATCATGGTGACGTTGATAGACATTGTCGCGGGTTCTCCTGATTTTCCATTGACTACATTGCCTTTTAATACCGGATAGAATGTTTTGGTCCAACTGATGTACATATTCGATCGTCAGTTGCTTTTGCGGAAAAACATCCAATATGCTTTGGGCGGTGCCCCAATTGTTTTTCAGGTATCGGTCGCAGATGATCACGTTTTTCGCATCTTCGAGAAGTGCCTGGATGTATTGCAGGGCTTTCTCCCGTGATTCACCCGGTCTGCAGGTTATGGTATAGTTGTTCCGCAGCAGGTCGCCATGAATGTTTACGTATGGGAACAGATCGTCTTCCATGGCTATAGAGAACTGCATCAGCTGATTTCCAGGAGTTCCGCCAGTGTTGAATCGAAAAAACCGGTTGGAAACGGCTTTTCTTTCCGGTCGTTGTCACAGAAGTGGCCGCGTTCGTTGATGAACAGCGTTTCAAAGGGATCCCGGACACCGGGTTTGTAATGGATGATCACATCGGCCGGAGATATTTGTTTTTTATATGTCTCGTAACGTATCCGGTTGATGAGGTGCTCGCAGTGGGTTTCGGCGAGGATCTGAACCCCTCTCGATGCAATATAGGCAAACAGTCCGCCTAACCTTGACTGGGCGCCCGGGTGA
Organism: Desulfococcus sp.; assembly: GCF_050178255.1. Classification (NCBI taxonomy): domain Bacteria; kingdom Pseudomonadati; phylum Thermodesulfobacteriota; class Desulfobacteria; order Desulfobacterales; family Desulfococcaceae; genus Desulfococcus; species Desulfococcus sp. The sequence continues at coordinate 1,035 of NZ_JBFXGG010000068.1, forward strand.
AGGTGGATTTCCGGGTTTTCGATCAACAGCAGGTCGCCGGGTTGGGCCGTCAGGCACATGACGAGCAATTTCAGCAGAAAGCTGTTACCGGCACCGGTATTGAAGGGCGAAATGCTCTCGATGCCCTCGGTGTGAAAGGTTGTCTTGACGCTTGCGGCGGTGATTTTTTCCGTCCGGGCTTCCGTTTCCACGCCGATGATGTAAGAAAGCCACCAGGCCAGTTGGGCCTTGAGGGTGTTGGCATGGGCTTCGGGCCGGATGAGATCCGCATGAACCGGCTTGTCCTTGCGTTGTTCCAGAAAGCCCACGGCATATTGGCCGTGCTGCCCGATACGCATCTCCTGGTTCAGCTCGGAGATTTCCTCGGGGCCGGAACGGCCGGCCGATAGATAGAAGAGAGATTCTTCGTATGCCGGTAACACCATTTTCGGCGTCCGTGTCTTTTTGGCTTCCGACCGATTCAGGATGAACGTGCACCGGCCGGCGTCGGCATCGATGTCAATGCGTATCTCTTTGGCATTGGAATAGCGGCAATACACCTCCTCAAACTGGGCATAGGGTTTTACCACCTCTTTGAGGTAGGGTTGACGCTGTTGCTTGAAGGCTGAAAAGGAAAGGAGCATGGCCTGGAGCACCGTCGATTTGCCCGATGCATTGGGACCGACCAGCAGCGTCAGGGGCGCCAGGGCCGGCTCGCATCGATCCAGACATTTGTAGCCGGTGATACTGATACGCGTCAGCATTCAAGCCTCCCGGAAAGCCGTTCGACTTCGCCGAAGCGATAATCTACCGAACTGCGGCTGTCCACCTTGCTGCTGAAATAACCGCTTTGATCAAAGGATTTTTTCAAATCGTCAAGCTCGGCTTGAAGCTTTTCGGCGTCGCAGGCTTCGGTGGCCGTTACGGCGAAAAAATAGGTGAGCACTTCAAACAGCGCCATATTGACGGGCCGCCGGTTGACATTCGTGGGCGCGAACCGGAAGCCGTCAGGACCCAGGACGGCATGACTTCGTTGCATGGCCGTGAGAAAAACATTTTTCAATGTATCGACTTCACTTTTTTGCATCCTGTTGATGCGTTTCATGGTTTCGGCGAGCAAGTCGTCGATATCACTTTTGTATTTGAAGTCTAATTTACGGGTCTTCAGCAGATAGAAGGCAAGAAAGCGTAAAATGACGTAGCGGTCACGCATGCGAGTGGGCTTGATGCCGTTTCCGGTGGCCTTCTTGAAGCGCTTCGATTTGCTCAACGCTTCCAACAGGTCGGTGGCCTGGCCGATATAGAGCGCATTGCGCATTTCCTGGTTGTTGAGTCGGGTGCCACCCCGGTTTACCCGGTCGAAGATATCGTATTTGACCCTTTCGGGTGTGGGGGGTTCGATAACATACACCGAAATCTGGTAACGTTCGACCTTGCTTCTGTAAATCGGCTCCAGGTCCTGGAATTTTTTGCCGTTGAATGCCGGCAGCATCTTGAGATTGGCCAGACTGAACTCGTTGTTCATGAAAGCGATGATGGTGCTGATCCGTTGACGCCCGTCGACCAACTGCTTTTTGCCGTTTTCGTCTTCAAACACATAGATCACGGGTATGGGAATCCCCATCAGGATGCTTTCGACCAGCTCGCGTTTCTGCTCCGGTTTCCAGACCAAACCTCTCTGGAACGGCGGGGCGACGACAAGCTCCCTGGTCTCCTCGGCCATCCGCTTGATTTCAAAGGCGCTGTATTGATCGCGACTGATTTTGACCACCGCATCAGGATAGACTTCCCCGGAATCCGGTTCGAGACCTTCTTCGGCTTCGAGCATGTCTTTATCTGCGGGGGTGGATGGGGGCATGAATGTTTTTTGGCGGTTATGAGGTTATCAGTGATTAGTGGCTATGTGTTTATCGTTTCAGGGTTTTAGAGTTTCAGGGGGCTTTCGGGTAATGGCGGCGGAGATGTGTTTGGGGTCGCTCGTCGTGAGTTTTCGGAGCAAATGTGTTTCCGCGGCGATATCAACCTGGATTCGAAATTGAGCTGCAACGTCCTTTGGGATGTGGATAAACCGAGTAGATTCCGATGTGAATTCCCGCGCATTACCCGCTGCCGGCTCGGATACGATGGAAACGGCAGCCCCCCTGAAACCTTAAAACCCTGAAACTTTAAAACCTTGACGCCCTGCCTCTCGAGACAGCTCCGCCTTCTGAATTACATCCCCAATCAGTTTATAAGTAGCTGAAATACTAACTTATTTGTTTGAGACGCCCAGTGTCGCCACTTCTTTTTCGAGTTGGGCGATCTCGTGTTTCAGGAGCTCGTATTCCCGCATCTTCCGGCCCAGGAAGTTGACCGTGAGGCGGATGCGCTCCCGGATCCCCTTGGGGGTGAGGGTGTAGGCGTAAGCCGCCTTGTTGTTGCTGTTCTTGAAGCGCTGGATGCGGATGTAGCCTTTTTCCACGAGGCCGGCGAGGCAGTAGTTGGTCTTGCCCAGGCTGATGCCCAGGCGGCGGGCCATCTCCCGCTGGGTGATCTCGTGGTCGGCGGATTCCAGGATCCTGAGGATCCGCATCCGTATGTCTTGTTCAGCTTTGTTCATCGGGTGAACTTAATGGCATCAATGCGGGCGGGTGTCAAGAAAAAATTATAAAAAAAGTTGTAGGCGATTGAAGGGTGTGGGGTCGGGCCAAGCCAAGTAATTGTAATTAAAAGATAATTATTCTAAAAATCAGGATTTTTTGGGCTTAAACGGCTGTTTTTGGGGTCAAAAATGACGGTTTAAGCGGTTCGGGCGGCATCGGGGGCGTCGATTTTTTCTTAGACGGGCGTTTTTGACCCCGAAAATGGGCTTCTAAGGCGATATTCGGGCGGTTTATGGCATGTATTTGATGTGATTCCAGGTAATTGGTTTGGCCCGACCCCAATTGCCGTCGCGAACGTCCCTCTCACCCATAAAGAATTGTTCCCCTGATTTTTTCTCTTACTGCCGGTTTCAGGGCATGCTCGAATCCGAGGTCTACTTTTCGTTCCAGTTGGTGTTCCAGGAACCTTTTCAGACGAAGAAAATTGTGGATGTTTTTTTTGTCCTTTTCAAATTCCACGACCATATCGATATCGCTTGAATCCATCTGCCGGTCCTGTGCGAAGCTTCCGAAAATTCCGATACGGGTGACGCCGAACGTCTCCTGGAAAAAGTGCTTGTTCTCTTTCAAATAGCGCAGCACGTCTTCTTTTGATGACATCGGGGCTTTTGAACGGGCTTTTTTGAGAGGTTCCATGGCGTTTCTTTCGAGGACTTTACGATCAAAATAGCCTTCTTTCTGTTTCTAATCAACCGCAAAGGTAAATTTCGTGAAGAAAGCGGATATCCCAGTATCCACTCACACCCAATTGACCCCAATTGCAAAATTTCTTGAGCGGGCGGTAAACATATGGTCTATATATTTGGGAAAGAGGGAGAGTTACCCGCTTTTTCGTGATTGAACTCATGCCGTCGAAAGGACAAGCAGATGAGCTATAGCGCGAATGAAAAGATCCTGCGTCGGATTGCCGCTGTACGTTCGGAACTGAGTGAGCAATTCACCGTGACGCGAATCGGCGTTTTCGGGTCATGCGCCAGGGGTGAAGACAGGCCAGACAGCGATGTCGATGTCATCGTGGAACTGGCTGAACCGACCTTTGATCACTATATGGATCTTAAATTCAGGCTGGAGGAACTTCTGGGGCGCCCGGTGGATCTGGTCATGGCGGAAACCCTGAAACCCCGGCTCAAGCCGATCATCGAAAAAGAGGTGGTTTATGCATAGAGATCCCCGCCTCTATCGTATGGGGTCGGGCCAAGACAAGTGTCTAAAATTCATAAATTATTGATCCAAAATCAGGCGTTTTTCGGGCTTAAACGGCTGTTTTCGGGGTCAAAAATGACGGTTTAAGCGGTTCGGGCGGCATCGGGGTCGACGATTTTTTCTTAAACCGGTGTTTTTGACCCCGAAAATGGGCTTCTAAGGCGATATTCGGGCGATTTATGGCATGTATTTGATGTGATTCCGGAGGATTGTCTTGGCCCGACCCCAATTGCATTTTCGATTCCAGAAACCTGGATTTGCCGCAGGCAAAGGCGCATAGTGCGGTCGGGGCGTGATCGTTATGAAATCGGTGGGTTGTCGTGCCGCTTCCCCCGCAGCCCGCAAACCTTCCCGCAAAGCAGGCACAAACCACCCGCAAAGCAGGCACAAACCTGCCGCAACTAACAAGAATAAAGAGAAGGGAAGAAGGATCAGAAGGGGAGACAGCTATAGGGGCCGCCCTACGATTCCTTTTTCCGCTTGACCGTGTGCTTGAACTTGAGGACGGCGAAGTTGAGTTCGATGGAGGTTTCGGTGTCGGTGGTGTGGAGGTCGTCGTCCAGGAGCTCGGCGATGAGTTCACCGCTCTGCTGCATCAGGCTTTCCTGACGGTCCTTGTCGTCGGTGGCGGCGAGGGTCCGGATGTTGCGGCTGAGTTCCCGCAGCTTGGAAAAGGTCTCGATGATCGAGAGCGTGGCCCGGACCGCCTGGGGGCTCTTGAGGATGGTGGCCAGCATGTAGAGGCCCTTTTCAGGGAACGCCTTGGGGGGCTTGACCTTTCCGCCCCTTTTTGAAGTCGAAAATTTCGACTTCAAAGCGGCCCACTCCGCCTTGCTCAGCTGCAGGACGTATCCGGCCGGAAACTTGTCGGGGTTGTTCCGGACCGCCTCGTTGACGCGTTTGGTCTCGACGCCGTAGATCTCGGCGACGTCGGCATCCAGCAACACCTGCAGGCCCCGGATCTCGATGATGCGGTCCTGCAGGCTCTCCGGTTTCATCATGTCGCTCATATCGAATCATCCTCCGGGGCGGGGCGGGGTAGACGTGTGTGAAAATAACGGCAGAGTCGGACCGTTGTCAAGCGGATTGGGGGGAAACGGATGTGTGTGATTGTTTGTAAAGTGAACGGCATTTTTTTTCTTTTTTTTGTTTTCTTTTTACACTTTTTTCGGTATTTGAAATATAGATAAATGGTATAACTAAAATTATAAGATAGGCAGCTGCCGGGAAAGAGGAGGGCCCGGGGCGTGCCTCAGGCGCGATCATGAACGCGCGCATCGCGGGCGGCGCGACGTTCCGGGGTCGCTTGTTCCATCGGCTGAAACCCCTCCGGCCCGGTCGGGCGCCGGGGGCGCACCCGCCCACCCACCACCCATACATTGAGGATGATTCATGCGACTGCACATACCGACAGAATTCGAGAAATGGTTCGATCGGAAATTTTGTAAGGACATCTATTCGCCAAAGGAGATCTTCGAAACCCTGGAACTGGGCAAGGACCACGTTTATCGATCCATCTCCTATGGCAAACTCGATGCCATCAAGCTCGGGGGCCGCCTGCTGATCCCCAGGCCGGCAATCCGGGAATGGCTGTTGGCGGAGTATCCGCGGGATGGGGGAAGGGTTGAATGATCGATAATTGAGCTCCCCAAGGATTGAGCCCCCCAGGGGCTGGGGCGAGGGGCCGCGCTCCTCGCCGCGTTCACGCCGCCGCGAATTTTTTTCTCAAAAGTCCCTCCTTTCGCAACCCATTACAAAATTTATGCTACGTAGGGGTCGGGCCAAGTCAAGTGTCCGAAATCCATAAGTTATTCATCCAAAAACAGGCGTTTTCAGGGCTTAAACGGCTGTTTTCGGGTGCAAAAACGCCGGTTTAAGCCGTTCGGGCGGCATCGGGGTCGACGGATTTTCCCTTAGACCGGCGTTTTTGACCCCAAAAATGCGCTTCTAAGGCGATATTCGGGCTTTTTATGGCATGTATCCGAAGTGATTCCGGGAGATTTGCTTGGCCCGACCCCAACTGAAGAAAGGAGGCCTTTTCATGAGAGACGACAGTGATTTCGCTCCCCTGACCCCGACATGGTTCCCCCCGTGGTTTGACGAAACCTTTTCGCGGGAGGTCTACTCCCCCCGGGAGCTGCCGGGCATCCTGGAGCTGAGCAAGAGCGCGGTATACAGGGCACTCAAGACCGGCGATCTCGACGCGTTCCGGGTCGGCAAGCGATGGGCCGTCCCCAAGCCGGCGATCCGGGAGTGGCTTCTGGACGCGTACACCCTCAACAATTGAAAGGCACCTTCGGGAGGCTGAAGGCTGAAGACTGAAGG
>NZ_JBFXGG010000068.1:7283-15912 GCF_050178255.1 Desulfococcus sp.
GGGAGGCTGAAGGCTGAAGACTGAAGGGTGAAGGGGGGATAAGGGGGCTGTTTGGCGCAGGTGCGCCTTTTCAGCCTTCAACCTTCAACAGACGGGAAAAGAGAAAGGAGCATATTCATGGCATTCAAACCCTGTTCGCGGCTGCTGGCCGATCTCATCCAGGCCGGCGCGGAAAAGAGATGGCAAATGGAATACAAGGGCGTCGTCAGCACCGGCGACACCTTCGGCGGAAGGACCGTGGGTCCGGCCGCGTGGCAGAGCGCGGACAAACGCTTCATCCTGCTGATGTTCCGGGAGGCGGGGCTCTGCGAGTACGACCTCCTGCAGGCGGATCCCGAGAGCACCACGGAGATGGTCGATTTCATGGGAAGCTACGGCCACTCCCCCGACGAACTCCTGGCGGCCACCCGGGTCGCCTTCACGGCCAACGCGGCCCATGCGGTGCCGCCGCCGGACACCACCCCCCGGCGGATCGGCTGCACCCTGGCCGGGCACTGCGACGCCGGGGGCGAAGGCGGCCTGTTCGACGCGACTGCAACCAGCCCTGACGCGCCCCTCATCGTCCTGGGCCGCACCGAAGCGGACGGGCTTCTCCGGTCCGTGGTCTTCTTCGAGAACCTGCAGATCCCGCCCGGGCGGGTGGGCTCGGCTGTCCTGGCCTTTACGGCCGACGGCGGGGAGATCCTGGTCCGGGACCTCACGCCCCTTGGGGCCTGGACCGGGAGCGACTATGCAGCCTGGGGGGAGTGGGCCGACGGCCGGTGGCGGATCCCGCCGGAGGGCCTCGACCTCAGCGGGCTCGAGCCGCCCCTTATCCTCGACGGCGTCACCCATCTCCGGTTCAGGATCGATCCCGAGGGCAACGGCGGGGCCGGCCTCTGGATCACCGTCAACGACACCGGAGGCCAGCCGGTGGGGTCGCTGTACACCGAGGCGCCCTTTGACGCGCCCACGGTTTTTCTCGTCCCCTGCACCCCCGTGGGGCCGGGCCGGATGCTCAACCACGTCAACATCAGCCTCAACGACGCCGTCTCCACTGCCGGGTGCGACGAGATCGCCGCCGTTGCCAAGACCGCGGGGCAGGTGTCGGACCCCATGGCCGCGGATATCGGCCTCACCCTCGACCCGGCGCCGCCCACCACACCGGCCCTGCGGGCCGCGCTCCTGGCGGACCAGCGCCCCCTCAGGACCTTCTGGGACCTCCGCGCCCCATGGACCCCGGGCGACCCCGTGCGCTCCCCCGACATCGCCCCCATGCTCAACACCCTTCTCACCGACAACGCCTACACCCCGGGAATGAACCTGGCCCTCGTCCTCGAAACCCGCTTCCCCGACAAGACCATCACCGACATGGCACGACAATGCAAGGCGGGGTGCGGGATTTTTATTGAGATAAATTGGGGGTAAGGGTGTTAGGATTTTAGGGTGATTATGGGGTTACTAACCATCAATTCATAATTCATAATTCATAATTATCAATTACCTACGTAGGGGTCGGGCCAAGTCAAGTGCCTGAAATCCATAAATTATTCATCCAAAAACAGGCGTTTTCAGGGCTTAAACGGCTGTTTTCGGGTGCAAAAATGGCGGTTTAAGCCGTTCGGGCGGCATCGGGGTCGACGGATTTTCCCTTAGACCGGCGTTTTTGACCCCAAAAATGCGCTTCTAAGGCGATATTCTGGCTTTTTATGGCATGTATTCGAAGTGATTCCGGGAGATTTGCTTGGCCCGACCCCAATTTCCTACGCTTCTTCCGTCTCGCGTTCCTCGAGCAGATTGTCGAGCCAGTCCGGGTCCATCTCCGGCACCGAGGAGAGGAGCAGTTCGGTGTATTCGTGGTGGGGCGGCTTGAGGATTTCCCGCTTGCTTCCCTGCTCCACGATGCGCCCTTTGAGCATCACCACGATCTCGTCGGCGATGGCTTTGACCGTGGTCAGGTCGTGGGTGATGAACAGGTAGGAAACGCCCAGTTCGTTCTGGAGATCCTGCAGCAGGGCCAGGACCCCCTCGGCCACCAGCGGGTCGAGGGCGGAGGTGACCTCGTCGCAGATGATGAGGTCCGGATTGGCCGCCAGGGCGCGGGCGATGCAGATCCGCTGCTTCTCGCCGCCCGAGAGCTCGGACGGGTACCGGGAGATGTACCTGGCCGGGAGCTCGACCATCTCCAGCAGCTCCCGGATGCGCTCCTCCCGGGCCTGCCCGGTGGTGCCGAAATAGAATTCCAGGGGCCGGCCGATGATCCGCCGGATCTTCTGGCGGGGATTGAGGGCCACGTCGGGCATCTGGTAGACCATCTGCATGCGGCGGAGCACCTCCGGGTCCCTGTTCCTGAAGTCCGGCGGCAGCACCTGCCCGTCGAAGCGGATCCGGCCTTCATAGGGCGGCAGCAGGCCGGTGACGACCCGGGCGAGGGTGCTCTTGCCGCTGCCCGACTCCCCCACGACGGCCACGGTCTTCTTCGGCGCAATGGAGAGGTCGATGTCCCGGATCACCGGGACGCCCGGGCGGTAGGCCGCCGAGACGCCTTCGATCTCCAGGATGTTGTCCGTCTTTCGCGTCCGGACATCCTTGTCCTCGCGGAGGGAGCGGATGGCGATCAGATCCCGCGTGTATTCCTGCCGGGGATTTTCCAGAAGTTCCCGGGCCTCGCCCTCCTCCACCAGGTCGCCGTTTCGGAGCACCATGATGCGGTCGGCCAGCTGGGCCACGACGGCCAGATCGTGGGTGATGTAGATGGCGGCGGTCTGCCGGGCCTGGATCACCTCCTTGATGGCCGCCAGAACTTCGATCTGGGTGGTCACGTCCAGGGCGGTGGTCGGTTCGTCGAAGATGATGATGTCCGGATCTCCGGCCATGGCCATGGCCACCATGGCCCGCTGCAGCTGCCCGCCCGATACCTGGTGGGGGTAGCGGTACCCGATCCGTTCGGGGTCGGGCAGGTGGAGCCTGCGGTAGAGGTCGACGGCCTTTTTTTCCGCCTCGGGGTAGGACATGATGCCGTGCTGCACCGGCAGCTCGGCGAACTGGTGGATCAGCTTGTGGGCCGGGTTGAAGGCGGCGGCGGCGCTCTGGGCCACGTAGGCGATCCTGACCCCGCGCAGCTTTCGCTGTTCACGTTTGGAGAGGGCAATCAGGTCCATGCCGTCGAAGACGACGGATCCCGAGCGGATTCGGCAGCCGGTGCGGGTGTAGGCCATGGCCGCCAGGCCGAGGGTCGATTTTCCGGCGCCGGACTCTCCGATAAGGCCCAGGACTTCGCCCCGATCGAGGACCATGTCGATGCCCTTGATGACCGGCCGCCACTGTTCGCCTGTTCTCGCTTCGATGACAAGATTTTTAATGTCCAAAAGATGGGGCATGGGTGCGTCTCCTGAATCTTGAGGGCGGTGCCGCCGATCCATGGCGGGCCGCCCTGTTTTCTTCAATGGTTTCTGAGCCGGCTGCTCTGGTGCAGGAACCAGTCGACCACCAGGTTGACGCCGATGGTCAAAACGGCGATGGCCGCCGCCGGATAGAGGGGCGTGAGGATGCCGAAGGTGATGGCGCCCGCGTTCTCGCGAACCATGCTCCCCCAGTCGGCCGTCGGGGGCTGAATGCCCAGTCCCAGGAAGCTGAGGGCGCTGATGAACAGGAACACGAAGCAGAAGCGGAGGCCGAACTCGGCGATGAGCGGCGGCATGGCGTTGGGGAGGATCTCCCGGCGCATGATCCACCAGAGCTTCTCTCCCCGGAGCCGGGCGACCTCGATGAACTCCATCACCTCGATGTCCATGGCGACGGCCCGGGCCAGGCGGTAGACGCGGGTGGAATCGAGGATGGCGATGACGACGACGAGGACGGGGATGGCGGTTCCCATGACCGAGAGGACCATGAGGGCGAAGATCAGCGTGGGGAAGGCCATGATGATGTCGACGATGCGGCTGATCACCTGGTCCGTCCACCCCTTGAGGGTTGCGGCCAGAAACCCGCAGGCGGCCCCGACGGTGAAGGAGATGAGGGTGATGAGCAGGGCGATGGTGATGGTGTTGCGGGCGCCGTAGGCGAGGCGCGTCAGCATGTCCCTGCCCAGCTGATCGGTTCCCAGCAGGTTTTCGGCGCTCGACGTCACCCAGACGTCCCCGACCACCGCGGTTTCCGGATAGGGGGCGATGACGGGCGCCAGGATCATCGCCAGGAGGTTGAGGAGGATGATGATCATCCCGATGCGGGCGCTGGCGGGGGATTTTTTCAGCAGTTTGATTGCGGTCATTCCGGAGGCTCCTTGTCTCTCTTGATCTGTTGCATGGGCGGTCTTTTTCTTCCGATCTTTTTCCGATCTTTTTCTGAGGGGCCTGCGGGGCCCGCGGGCTATTTGGGGTTTCTCAACCTGGGGTTGCTGAGGGTGGAGAGGATGTCGGCACTCAGATTGAGAAAGACGTAGGTGAAGGCGAAGATGAGTCCGACGGCCTGGACCACCGGGATGTCCCGCTTGGCGACGGAATCGACCAGGAGCTGCCCCAGCCCCGGGTAGACGAAGACCACCTCCACCACCACCACCCCGACCACCAGGTAGGCCAGGTTCAGCACCACCACGTTGATGATGGGGGAGAGCGCGTTGGGGAAGGCGTGGTGGAGGATCACCCGCTTCCACGAGAGCCCTTTCAGGCGCGCCATTTCGATGAACGGGCTGGTGAGCACGTTGATGATGGCCGCCCGGGTCATGCGCATCATGTGGGCCATGACCACCAGGGTGAGGGTCAGGCAGGGCAGGGCCACGGCATGGATTTTCTGGAGCAGGGACATCCGCGGGCCGATGTTGGACATGCTTGGGAACATCGCCAGCTGAACGGAGAAAACGGCGATCAGGATGTAGGCGACGAAAAACTCCGGAAAGGAGATGGCGCTCAGTGTCCCGATAGAGATGAATCGATCGAAGAGGGTGTTCCGGTAGAGCGCGGCGAGGATGCCCAGGACCACGGCAAGGGGAATGGAGATCAGCGCCGTGATGCCGGCCAGGAAGAGGGTGTTGGAGAGGCGCCAGCCGATGAGTTCCGCGATGGGCCGGCCGTTGGCCAGAGAGTTTCCGAAGTCGCCCTGCATGAAGGATACCAGCCAGGAAAAATAGCGGGTGTAGGGCGGCAGGTCCAGCTTCAGCTCCTTTTGGAAGGCCTCCACCGTCTCGGGGGTGGCGCTCTGGCCCAGGACCGCCTCGGCGAGGTCCCCGGGAAGGGCTTCCACGCCCAGAAAAATGAGCACGGAGATAACCAGCAGCGTGACGACGCCCAGTCCGAGCCGTCTTAAAATCATGGATGTGTTCGTCTGCATGAGAAAAACCTGTTGCAATAGGGGAAAGCGGTCCATTCCGGCATGGAATGCCGGCCTTCCCCGGTTAGAATGTTGTCGATGTGTCGTATGGTTGCCGCGGATACGGCATCGCCCCGGGTGAATTCCGGGGGATGATGCCGTATCCGCGGCGCCGGGTGCCGGAGGGGCGTGATCAGGACTTGAACCACCACCGTTCCGGGCCCCGGAAGCCGTCCAGCTCCCAGTTGACGGCCATCTTGCCGTGGCCGAGCCGGTCTGTTGCGGCCGCGAGGTCGGCGGCGAACATGGGCACCACCACGCCGCCGTCATCCCGAATGATCTGCTGCATCTCGGCATACATGCGCCGGCGTCCGGCCTCGTCCAGCTCCGCCCGGGCACTTGCCAGAAGCGCGTTGAAGCGTTTATTGTCCCAGGAGGTGTCGTTCCACGGCGCGCCGGCGGCGTATGCCGTGCTCAGCATCATGTCCTCGGTGACCCGCCCGCCCCAGAAAACGGCGCACCACTCCTTCTTCATCCAGACATTGCTCCAGTATCCATCGTTGGGCTCCCGCACCACCTCGATGTCGATGCCGGCTTTGGCGGCCTGCTCCCGGTAGAGGACGCCTGCATCCACGGCACCCACGAAGGCGGCCTCGGCGGTGTGGAGCCTGAATCTGGCATCCTTCAGTCCGGATTTTTTCAGGTGAAACCTGGCCTTGTCCGGATCGTACTGGCGCTGGGGGAGGTCCCCGGCATGGAAGCGGTTGGCGCTGCTGATGGGATGGTCGTTGCCCACGGTGCCGTACCCGCGAAGGATGGTCTTGACCATCTGCTCCCGGTCGACGGCGTATTTGAGGGCCATCCGGACGTCGTTGTTGTCGTAGGGCTTCATATCGCACTGCATGGCGAAGGTGTAGTGCTTGAACCCGTCCTGCCGCAGAATCTGCAGGTTGGGGGTGCGCTCGAGGAGGCGGACGGTCTTTCGTTCACAGCGGTTCATGACGTCGATCCGGCCGGTTTTGAGCGCGTTGGTCCGTGCGTTGACGTCGCTGATGGCGAGGGTCTCCACCTCGTCGAAGTGGCCGCGGTCCGATTTGAAAAAATTGGGATGGCGCACGGCGAAGGCCCGGACGCCCGGCTCGAAATTCTTCAGGACATAGGCGCCGGTGAAGATGCCCGCGGTAAAGTCGCCGCCCGCCGGCACGATGCAGAGGTGGTAGTCGCTCATGATGTACGGGAAGTCGGCGTTGCCGTCCTCCAGGATGAAGGTGACGGTGTGCTTGTCGTCTTTCCGGATATCGGTAATGGCCTTGACGATGGCCTTGGCCGCGGACTTGCTCTTTTCACCCCGGTGGTGGTTGATGGAGTAGACGACGTCGTCGGCGTCCATGGTTTTTCCGTTGTGGAATTCCACCCCTTTGCGCAGCTTGAAGGTCCATGCTTTGGCGTCCGGAGAGGCCTCCCAGCTTTCGGCCAGCTCGGGCACCGGCTTGTTCTCGTGGTCGATCTCCACGAGACTGTTGGCCAGCTGGCCGTAGATCAAAAGCTGCATCATGATATCGGTGATGGCGGCCGGATCCAGCGAGTCGGTGGTGGATCCCCCCGAGAGGCCCATCCGCAGGCGCCCGCCTTTTTTCGGCGTTTCGGCTGTGGCCGGACGCGGCAGCAGGGAAGGGGAAACGGCGGCCATAAGCCCCAGGGCTGCGGCCCGGGAGATGAATTCCCGCCGGGATATGGCGCCTTTCAGGAACAGTTCCTCGAGTGTTTTTAAAACCGACATGAAGCCTCCTTTGCGATAAATTGACAAGGTTATAATGGGGGTATCATTGAATGGCGATGTCACGGGTCGCCGGCCGGGGCGCTCCGTCCTTCCGGATCTTCGATCAGGTCGAGAATCCTTTCAATGGCGAGACGGTATTCCCGAATCTCCTCCGGGTCCAGGTTGTCCAGCCTGGAGGCGAGCTTGTTTTCGATGGGATCCGGAAGGTCCCGGCCCAGTTTCAGCCCCACATCCGTCAGCGTGATGAGGGCGATCCTGCGATCGGCGCGGTCCGGCACCCGGTCCACGAGACGCTTCTTCTCGAGCCGGTCGATGACGCCCGTCATGTTGGAGGGGGTGACGTGGAGCCTGCGGCTCAGCTCGGCCGACGACAGCGGCCCGGTCTTGAAGAGCATCCTCAAGGCCGCGCTCTGGGAGCTGGTGAGGCCATGGCCGCGGCTTGCCTGGATGGCGTCATGGTAGACAATGCGGTACAGCCGACGAATGGCCGCCACGATGGCCTGGATCTCCGGATCGTTTCGGGTCATTTCAAATGCCCACTTTTTCGGGTTAAAGTTACCTGATGTTAATAGTTGAGAAGGAGATAATCAAGACCTAAATATTTTGTACACAATGTTTTTAAATCCGAGGCAATGGCAGCCAGCAATTCCATTTATCGTTCTTTAAAAACTATTCCAATATGTTATTACGCCATCCATCGCATCCAGATCCGAAAATATATGATTAGCATACAAAGCTTTGCTTCGTGCGCCAACCCCCTTCTAAGAAAACGTCATTTTCTTGTAAATTTTGGAACCGACCCCCGGATCGTTTGAAACGCTAATCACCTAACACTCTAACACCCTAAAACTCTAAAACCCTAATCACTTTTTTTCATTCAAAACCCCATCCTTCCCCCCCTTCGCCCCATCCTTTTCCCAGCCCTGCTATGACAGAGACAACGGTTGACCGTTGGCGATAAACCCACAACAACATGGAAAGGAGAAAACATCATGGCTATCGTAGCACTCACCTGGGAACAGGACTCTCTCATTGCGGCAGGTCTTCTGGAAAACGGCGCCGACGATCTCGGCTGGACCCTGGCGGCGGACGCCCGGATCAAGACCGAGGAGAACCCCGTGGGCCTCGGCCCGGTCGTCTTCAAGGGACGCCCCAAGGACGACGACGGCAAGGTCGACACCCGGAACGGCAGCCCCAGGGACGCCCTCTTCATCTTCTACAAGGAGACCGAAGCGGTGCGGACCACCCTGGAGGCCCAGGACCCCGTCGACGTGGTGGACACCATCGTCGATTTCCTGGCGAGCCACGGCGGTGACGCCGCGGCCATGACCGCCCTGGCCCCGGCCGTCGCTTAACCCGAAGCGCCCGATCCCCGAAAGGGGGTCGGGTTGGCCCCTTCGGGGCGGTGTTAGGGTGTTAGACATAATGATTGACAGTTACCATCCGAGTTTCCGGAACGTCCGGATCTGCGCAACCCGCAGAGATTCATCATGGGCTCCGACGAGTTTTGGTGACCCATTCTCGCCCATGATGAATCTCTGCTGATATCCTCGGATGGAATATATT
>NZ_JBFXGG010000069.1:0-15820 GCF_050178255.1 Desulfococcus sp.
CCAGCTGAAGGCCACCTGCGCACCCCATTACTACCGTATTCTCCGGCAGCGCGCGAGCGAAGAAGGAAAACAGGTGACCTTTCAGACCCACGGCCTGGACGCCGTAACCCGGGGCTGCCTCGGCGGGACCGGTTTCTGCTTCATCTCCCACACCGGCACCGTTCAACCGTGCGGTTTTCTCGAACTCGACTGCGGCAACGTAAAGCGGACTTCGTTCAAGGAGATCTGGAATCACGCCGAGCCGTTTCTCGCCCTGAGAAACGTTGACAACCTCACGGGAAAATGCGGATGCTGCGAGTACCGTCGGGTCTGCGGCGGATGTCGCGCCAGGGCTTATGAAGCCACCGGCGACTACCTGAGTGAGGAGCCCCTGTGCACCTATCAGCCGGCGTCCAAAAAACAAAAAGATTGATTGTCCCCGGGGGATGCGCCGGAGCGGCGGCCCCCTTTTTATCTGAGATGATTGCCGTCAACGATGCATTCCTCGATCTACCGTCCTGTTGCGCCGCCATCGCCCTTGATGCATGTCGTGCCGCGTTCAGTCCCGACGGTCCGCCCACGGCGAATTCAGAATACAGGCAACGGAGGGGATAGATGTACGAAAAATTTTTCGGGTTCAAGGAGAGGCCCTTTCAACTCGTCCCCAATCCCGCCTATCTCTTTCTGAGCCAAAGCCATGAGGATGTTCTGGCTCATCTGACCTACGCGGTCTCCCAGGGTGACGGTTTTGTTGAGATTACCGGCGAAGTGGGGACGGGTAAAACAACCCTCTGCCGCGCTTTTCTGGGGAGTCTGGAAGAGGGCGCTGAAGTCGCTTATATCTTCAATCCCATGCTTAACGCCGTGCAACTGTTGAAAACGATCAACGAAGAGTTCGGCATCGATTCGGCAGCGGACAGCGCCAAAGATCTGATTGACGGGCTGAACCGTTTCCTCATCGAAAAAAAGCGACAGGCTAAGCCCGTGCTCCTGTTGATTGACGAAGCCCAGAACCTCAACACGGGCGTCCTGGAGCAGCTTCGGCTCCTGTCCAATCTCGAAACCGATACCAGCAAGCTTCTCCAGATCATTCTGGTCGGACAGCCGGAACTCAGAGACGTTCTGGACTCATACGAACTGCGCCAACTGAGACAACGGATTACCCTGAGCTGCCACCTCAAGCCCCTCACCCTGAAGGAGACGGGTGACTATGTCAGGCACCGCGTCCAGATCGCCGCTCAAAAGCCCGGGGTAAAATTCTCCCGGAACGCCCTGAAGGCCATATACCGCTATTCAAGAGGGATACCGCGGCTTGTCAACATTGTCTCCGATCGGGCGCTGCTCACGGCTTACGGTCTCGGCCGACGGCACATCACAGGCCGGATCACCGCGGCCGCCATTCAGGAAATCTCTTCACGCGGCGGTCATGAAACCCGATGGGGATGGAAACGATGGACATGGGTATCGGCCGTTCTCGTCTGTGTCGCTCTTTCGGCGGTAGCCTTTCATCTGAACAAACCTTTCGACATGCCCATCGAACGCCGCCTGTTCACTCTCGAAGACGTCGGAGAAAAAGCGGGGGCGAACCCCGCGACCGCGGTTACAGCGACCCAAAGAGATACCGACGCCGCGCCCAGGGGAAAATCGGCCGGGGAAACCTTCGGGCCGGCCCGGTTGCCGGCGGCGCTGAGGGCAATGCCGTCGTCGGCAGGACCGAATCTTACAATTCCGGAAACGAAGCGCCGCAAGACGCTGGATGCGGATCCCACTGTCAGGCCTGATGCGCCCACGCCGCTCCCGACAGGAGCAGAATCGACGACAGCCTCCGAATCGGCTGTCGTCGAAACGGAACCCTTTCAAAAAACGCCTGCTCAGGACATCGCGGGAATCCTGGCCGCCACGGATCGGACAACCTCCCGTCAGCAGGCGCTCGAGGCTGTTCTGACCCAGTGGGAAGCCGACACCGATCTCCATCCCGCTCTGGAAGAAATCGATGACGCAGAGCTCTTTTTCCGGTTGGCTGCGGCGGAAAAAGGGCTTTCTCTTCACACCCTCGATCCAAACCTCAATGTTGGCCTCATCCGTCGCCTGAATTTACCGGTGATTTTTGAATGTCGTTCTCCTGCCGCGAAAGAAGCGGTATTCCTTTCACTGATTCGGATTGCGGGCGACGACACCATGGAATTTACAAACGGGGCCCACACGGCAAGCGGAAGATGGGATCAACTGAGGATTTACTGGACGAGAACCGCCTATATTCCCTGGAAAAATCTTAAGGGGCTGACCGGGGTCATTCCCTTCGATGCACCGGAGGCGTCGGTAACGACGCTGAAAATGATTCTCAGGGACATCGGATATAAAGATATACTGATCACGCCGGCCTTCGACGAAGCGACCGAAACCGCAGTCAGGGAATTTCAAGCCCGGCATGGCCTGCCCGTTGACGGTATCGTGGGCCCCCTTACGTTGATCGCGCTTTACAACGAAACAGGGGCGGCCGGGATACCTCGCCTCGACACCGTCCATGGTATCAGTGGTAAGGAGGCGATCCATTGAGCGCCATACTGAAAGCGCTTCGGAAGCTCGAGCGGGAAAGCCTGGACGCCCGACAGCAAGAGAACCCTCTCCAGTCACTCCGCGGCCTCGTTCCTCGGAAAATGGCGAGGCGATCCCGCGGTTTGCTGATTCGAAATACCGTTTTCGGGGTTTTTGTCGCCATGTTTTTAGGGGCTGTTTCATGGACCCTCTGGCGTTATCCTGTCCTCGAAATCCGAAGCATTCCAGAAAAGGCAGCTCCTGCCGCAGAAGATTCGAATGCGTCAACCGCTGCACCCTCTTCCATCGACCTGTCGGTTTCTCCACCTCCCCCGCCGGCCTTCAACTCGCCTGATAACGCCGCTCAAAACCATAAGAAAAACCTTAAACCGCCCTCGATGCCGTCGCCTTCGATTTCTCCGTCGACCGCCAAGCCCCCCGTGAGTTCGCAGGTCAAATCGCTTGCTACGCCTGTCTCCAAGCCCTCAAAGGTCCCTGTTGCTTCAGATCGACCGGTTCAATCCGACGCCGTTTCTCCGATGCCGCCCTCGAAACAGATCCAGGAGACGCGCTCGGTCCCGAAAGCTCGAATCGACGCTCCGCCCGTCCATGCAGACCTGCCGGCAAAAAACCGTTTGCCCGTCACGGCGCGCTCCTCCGCCGGAAGCCATGAAGATATCCCCGTGAAATCACAGGATGACGCCGGGCTCGCCATTCAGGCACTCGTCTGGTCGACCGCGCCCGAAAATCGATTGGTGGTCGTCAACGGCAATATTCTGAAGGAAGGCGGTGCCATCAAAGGCGCGACGATCAGCACCATTGGAGAGGACTATATCGTTGTGACGCAAAACGGGGAGAAATGGAAGCTGAGGTTTCAGCTGAAGTAGCCGACCCCGAGCCGCTTCGTATCAAGCGACCCGGGGTCCCGACCCTTTTCGGGGTCTCCGGAAAGCGCGTTCCGGCCGGATCTCTTTATTTGCCGAGTGCCTCATTCATGAGGTTGCCGACCATCTGGTTGAACCGGGACGGATCATCGATTTTTCCTCCCTCGCTGATAATCGCCATGTCAAGGAGCAGCCTGCCGTAATCCGCGAGGATCGGATCGTTCGGATCCTTTTCAAACACGGTGTTGATTTTTTCGATAACCGGATGGGCTGTATTGAGTTCGAGAATCCGCTTGGTGTCCGGGACATGCCCTCCCGAGGCTTTGAGCAGTTTTTCCATGTAAGCACTCATGTCTTGAGCATCCCCCGAAAGGCAAGCCACCGACGCCTTGAGGTGAGATGACGCCCTGACATCCTTGACATGAGACGCGAGATGGGATTTGATTCGCCCGAAAAGGGCATTGAAGACATCCGTCTTCTCGTCATCCCCCTCGCCCAGCTTCAGATCACCCTTTTCCGCGCTCTTGAGCTTCTTGCCGTCATACTCCGTAAGGGATTGAACCACCCATTCGTCCACAGGGTCGGTCATGAGGAGGACCTCGAACTCCTTCGCCTTCAGTGCCTCCAGGTGAGGACTGTTCATCAGCATGGTGAGGTTTTCGCCGGTAATGTAATAAATCTCCTCCTGATCCGGCTTCATGTTAGCCACATAATCTTTTAGACGGACGAATTTATCCTGGGAACGGGTCGTCTTGAATTGAATAAGCTCGGCAAGCCGATCCTTGTTCTCCCAGTCGGAATGGAGGCCCTCCTTCAGTACGGGACCGAACTCCTGGTAAAAAGTGTCATACCGGGTGTCGTCGAGCCCCTTGAGGAGGTCCAGCACCTTTTTGACGAGGTTTTTACGGATATTGCGAACCAACCGATCCTGTTGAAGGATCTCGCGACTCACGTTGAGGTTCAGGTCCGGTGCGTCAACCACGCCCTTGATGAACCGCAAATACTCCGGCACCAGTTCTCTGCAGTCGTCCATGATGAACACCCTCTTGCAGTAGAGCTGTATACCGTGCTTTCGCTCCGGGAAAAACAAATCAAACGGTGCCTTGGCGGGAACATAAAGCAAGGCACTGTACTCGGTCACGCCCTCCAGCTTGACGTGGAGATGCGCCAGCGGATCGTTCCAGTCATGACTCAGATGCTTGTAAAACTCATTGTACTCTTCCGTCGAGACGTCGTTCTTGTTTTTGGCCCAGATAGCTTTCATCGAGTTGAGGGTCTCCTCGACCCGAACCTTTCGGGTGGTCCCGCCGATGGGCTTGCCGTCCTTGTCCTTGATCTGTTCCTGTTCCGGGATCGGCTCATCCCGCTCCACCATCATCGTAATGGGGTAGGCTACGAAATCGGAGTGTTTTCTCACAATGTCCCGAACCACCCATTCCTCCGTGTAGTCGTTGTCGCTCTCCTCTTTTGGCTTCAGTTTCAGAATGACGTCGGTTCCTCTTTCGGGCTTCTCCGCCGCTTCGACCGTGAAAGCCCCGTCCCCGCGGGACGTCCATCTGACCGCCGTATCCGATCCCGCAGCCCGGGTGATCAAGGTTACCTGCTCGGCCACTATGAACGCACTATAAAATCCCACCCCAAACTGACCGATGAGTTCGGGCGCCAGCGCATTCTGTTCCCTGACCTTATCAAGCGCCTCCAGAAAGGCTGCAGTGCCGCTTTTGGCGATGGTGCCGATGTTGTCCATAACCTCTTCGCGCGTCATGCCGATGCCGTTGTCGGACACGGTAAGCGTTCGTGCTTCCGGGTCAACGGCGATCCTGATCTTGAACTCCGTATCGTCGCCAAGAATCTCGGGATCGGTCTGTGACCTGAACCGCAATTTATCGACGGCATCCGATGCATTGGAGATGAGCTCGCGAAGAAAGATATCCTTGTTGGAATAGAGCGAGTTGATGATCAGATTTAATAGCTGCTGGACCTCTGTCTTGAACTGATGTGTTTCCTTGCCGGCTTGCATCATTCCTCCCGTTGATTCATCAAAATTGACTTGCAACTGCATCAAATTTTTTTCTTAAATAATTGGGAGGGGAGAGATGTTTGTCAAGCATCCGACACCGCCAGCCCACGATAAATCTTCTCCTGCTCGTCCAAAATCTCGCGTAGGATGCCCATGTGCGTCATCGGATTCATGATAACGGCCCTCAGTACCACCACTTTTTCATCCAGATGATTCAGGGTTGTCCGGGAGACGAAGCTGTTGCCCGTTTCCCGTTGGATGCGCTGAACGGCAATGTTGAGGTCATTCACCTGCCGGATCAATCGGGCTCGCTCCGTCGCCCCGGCATCCGTCCATCGCTGTCGAATTGCTTCGGGACAGATCCGGTAGGTCAGGATATTGAGCTCGGGCGGGGTGACCAACTCGAAGAGGGGGCGTCGATCAATCTCATCGGCAAAGGCGCGTGCGGTCTCGATTCCGTGTTCGATAAGCAGGGCATAGCCGCGGGTCCCCATGATTTCAAGAGCACTTCCCAGAACCAGCGAGGCGGCGGGTCGACTCCCTTCTAGGGATCGAATGCCCAAATCCACCGAACCGGGTCGATTGATATAGGCGGCGTGATAGGCGATCAAATCCATGATTCCCGGGTCCCGGAAAAAAACCATGCCGCAACCCATGGGCATGTAGAACTGCTTATGGCCGTCAATGGTAACGGAATCAGCACGGTCGATCCCTTTGAGCAGTCCCCTGTATTTGTCGGAAAGGAGGGTCGGACCGCCCCAGGCTGCGTCGACATGAAAGTGAAGCGTCTCCCGGGCACAGACGTCGGCAATGGCATCGAGAGGGTCGACCGTTCCGGTTTCGGTAGCACCGGCGATCGCCACGACGGCAAGAATCTGCGTCCGGGGGTTTTCGGCCTTCAGATTACGGATCACCGTCTCCAGGGATTCGGGATCCATCCGGTTGCGCCTTCCCGACGCTACGCGAATGACGTTCTCGTTGCCGATACCCAGAACCCCGCCGGCTTTCCGAAGAGAATAGTGGGCAAGCCCCGAGACCAGAATCACGCTTCGGTCGACGCCGTAAACCTTCTGGGCTGCGGCAATCCCCTCGGCTTCGATGCCCCTGAACCCTTCTTTCGGTTTAAAACAACGGTTCCGCGCCACCCACATGGCGGTCAGATTGGCCAGGGTCCCATCGTGGAGAAATCCGCCGAAGGTGCTTTCGGGAGATTGAATATGGGCCTCATAGAAAGCCCCGCTGTTGGCATAAATCAGCCGATGCAGCTTGGCCAGAACCTGACGTTCGATGATGGAGACGACTTTGGATGTCTCGATCTTGACGACATTCTGGTTGAGCGCCGCCGTAATGGTATGAAGGTGAACCATGAAGAACGGAATGGCTGATGTCATGTGACCGATAAAATAGGGGGAGGCCACATTGACCGCATGGGGGGCGATATTCTCGATAATCCCTTTGATGACGTCGGCCAGCTTCTTCTGGGGATGGCCGGAGATCCGGCTTTCCTTGAACCTTTCGGAAAGTTCTTCCAGACTCGCCTCCCGGGTAATGCCGACATGCTTCCTGAGAAATTCATGGAGACCGAAGAGGATCTGCTCCATGTATTTAACCAAGGCCCTGCGGGAGGCTTCGTCTTCCGGACGTATGAAAATCCGCTGCAGCGTTTCCCAGTTCGCCACCAATTCCGTCGTTTTTTGAACCAATGCAAAGATCCTTCCTCTATGTTGCGGCGGTGCCACCCAGGACCGCAAAGATTTGACCTGTCGGATGCCCGCCCGGGAGAACGCACATATCCGCTGGAGGCCTGAACGCCGTCCGTTGGATCACATTTCAATACCCTCCTCAACTTTCGACTTTCATGATGGTAACCGGATACAGGTGCCGGGAGGATACGGTCCGCGCCCCTTCAGCGGTGAGTTTTAGTGCCGCTTGAGCGCCGCGGCGGATCAGCGGCCCGGACTGTTTGAGCGCAAGCGAGTTTCCGGGCCGCCCGGAGCAAGCTTTAGCGGCACTTGAACGAAACCGCGTGGGGCGTGGGCCGTATCCTCCCGGTGCCGGCCTATGAAAATCGAAAGTTGAGTATCCTCTTTGCTCACGCCAACATTTTTAATTTTCCGTTATCTTTTCTTCAAATGCAACAGTTTCTTCGAACCCATCATCCTGATTCCGGATTCATCATACCCATCGATCGTATGGACACCCATACCGCATTTCGGGAGATTACCTGAAGAGGGATATGTCTGCCTTTGACTCCCATTTGTTTTATGGTATAGATTCTGGGAAAGAGATGGGCGGCACAGTGGGATGGGCGCAGAGAAAAGAACAAAAAAAGCCGTTTTGAGCGATATATTCTCGAAACGGCTTTGAATATTTTATTGGAGCCGACGAGCGGATTTGAACCGCTGGCCTGCTGATTACGAATCAGCTGCTCTACCAGCTGAGCTACGTCGGCATAGGAAGCTCTCTATTAATATGCTTATGAAACAAAATCAAGAAAAAATTTCCATCGATACCATCATCTCACGCATCGGCAAAAACACCGCCGCCGAATGCGCCGGACTTCCCGCCCCCTGCAAGGCCTATCTGATCGCCCGCATCTTCCGGGAAAAACCGGTCCCCATCACGGTCGTTCTGCCTTCGGCCAGGGATGCGGAGCGGTTCATCGAGGATTTTTCGTTTTTCTTCGGAGACACCGACCAGAATCTGCTCTATTTCGCACCCTACAACCTGTCGCCCTTCAAATTTGTTGCTTACCACAACAGCACCACGGCGGAACGCCTTCGAACCCTTTATCGACAGACCGTCGATCGGCTCCCCCACATCATGGTAACGACCATCGACGCCTTGCAACGAAGGCTGATCCCAAAATCTGCACTCACCGATTTCGCCGAGCTGATCATGGTTGGGGAGGAATTGGATCGGGATCAGCTACCGGCCAAATTGATCGCCGGGGGATACACGCAAACAGCAGTAGTGGAGGAACCGGGAGATTTTTGTGTGAGGGGCGGCATCATCGACATCTTTTCGCCGACATATTCAGAGCCGGTCCGCATCGAAATGTTCGGCGACCTCGTTGAATCTCTCCGTTTTTTCTCATCCACAAACCAACGCACACGCCATGCGGTCGAGGAGGTCGTCATCCTTCCGGCAAAGGAAGCCATCCTGAAACCGGATAACATCAACGATATCATCGCCGGAATCCGGAAGCAGGCAAACCGGCTGAACATCCCTGCCGGTCGCACCCGGGAGCTTATCGACAACATCAAAACGAAGGGGCATTTCCCGGGAATCGAAGGACTTTTGCCCCTCGTCTACCCCCGGCTGGACACCCTTTTCGAATACATCCCCCCCGACACGCTCTTTGTCCTGGCCGAGCCCGCGGAGCTCAGAACCGCGGCAGAGGAGGCTCTTACCCAGGCCGCGGAAAGCTTCGCCGCGGCGAATGCCGACAACAGGATATGCGTGGCGCCCCGGGAACTCTATCTCGAATGGGCGGACATCCGGGAGCGTCTCGCCGGCAGGCGTCGTCTGGATTTGAGACTTCTGCCGCTCACCGCCTCTTCCGGTTCCGACATGGCGGCTCGATACCATTTTTCCATATCGGACACGACGTTCTTCAGGGAAAAGCTCGTTCGCACCAGGGAAAGCGAACAGCCCTTTTCTCCCTTGCCGGACTGGATCGGTGAACAGCGGAAAAATGATCTGACAACGGTTTTCGTCTGCGACAACAAAGCCCGCGCCTCACGGCTGACCGCCCTTCTCGCCCCTTACGGCATCGCGCCCACCTCGCTGGAGGCGTTCCCGGAAACACGAAAAGTCAAGGGCGGGGTCTACCTTCTCAAGGGCCGGCTTTCGTCCGGATTCACATGGCCTTCGGAGGCTTTTTCGGTCGTTGCGGAAAAGGATATTTTCGGCCCCTCCGCCCCCAGGAGAAAGACGCCTCCCCGAAAGGTCCGGACAGAGCTGCTCTCCCTGGAGGAACTGAAAACCGGTGATCTCGTCGTCCATTCGGAGCACGGCATCGGCCGATATCAAGGGCTTAAAAAGCTGACCCTCAACCGGATGGCCAACGATTTTCTCGAGATCCTCTACAAGGATGACGACAAGCTTTATCTGCCGGTGGACCGCATGAACGCGATCCAGAAATATATGGGCATCGACGGTATCGAACCCATTCTGGACAAAATGGGTGGAAACTCATGGAACGCGGTCAAAAGCAACGTCAAGAAATCGGTCGAGAAGATCGCGGGAGATCTGCTGAACATCTATGCGGAACGTTCAGTAAACAAAGGATTCGCGTTCAACCTGGCCACCGTTGATCTCGCGGAATTTGAAGCCGGATTTCCTTTTGACGAAACCCCTGACCAGACCAGAGCCATTGAGGATGTGCTCGATGATATGCGGAGAGAAACCGCCATGGACCGCCTCATCTGCGGGGATGTGGGATACGGCAAGACCGAGGTCGCTCTTCGGGCCGCTTACGTGGCCGTTTTCAACCAGAAACAGGTGGCGATACTGGTGCCCACAACAGTGTTGGCGGAACAGCATTTCGAAACCTTTTCCCAACGGTTTCAGAACTACCCCATCAACATCGCATGCCTGAGCCGGTTTCGCTCGATGAAGGAACAGCGAACGATCGTCGAAGGCGTTGCCGCCGGCAGCGTGGATATCGTGATCGGAACCCATCGACTGCTTCAGAAAGACATTGCCTTCAGAGACCTGGGGTTGATCATTCTCGATGAGGAACAGCGTTTCGGGGTCAAGCACAAGGAACGGCTGAAATCCTTTCGAAGCACCGTGGACGTGTTGGCATTGACCGCCACCCCTATTCCGAGAACACTGCACATGTCATTGACGGGAATCCGCGACATCTCCGTCATCTCGACCCCACCGGAGCAGCGCCGGCCCATCATCACCTACATCTCGGAACTCGAGGACGGCATTATCCGGGACGCCGTCCGGAAGGAACTGAAGCGGAAGGGACAAATCTTCTTTGTTCACAACAACATCCAAACCATTGACCGGATGGCGGATCGGCTCAGAAAAATCGTTCCCGAAGCCCGCCTGGACATCGCCCACGGCAGAATGGGTGAAGATCTTCTCGAAAAAGTCATGCTGCGCTTTCTCTACCAGGAAATCGATATGCTGATCTGCACGACCATCATTGAATCCGGTCTCGACGTCCCGGCGGCCAACACCATCCTGGTCAACCACGCCGATCGTTTGGGCCTTGCCCAGATTTATCAGCTCAGAGGACGTGTCGGACGGGGCGAGGAGCAGGCCTTCGCGTATCTCTTCATTCCGGAAGAGAGCAGCCTCAGCAAAGACGCACAGAAGCGCCTGAAGGTATTGATGGAGCACAGTGATCTGGGATCGGGGTTCCAGATCGCCATGAGCGATTTGAAAATCCGAGGCGGCGGCACCATTTTAGGCGCCTCCCAGTCGGGTCATATCGCCGCCGTCGGGTACGACATGTTTCTGAAGCTGATGGAGGATGCCGTCGCCGAGTTGAAAGGAGAGCCGATATCGACGCCCCTGGAGCCGGAAATCAACATTCCCATGTCCTTTTTCATTTCCGAGGGTTATATCCCGGATATTGATCAGCGCTTGAACACCTATCGGCGCCTGTCAAAGATGAGCACCCTGAAGGAGATCTCCGATTTTCGGACGGAGTTGATCGATCGTTTCGGCTCCATGCCCGATGAAACCGGAAACCTTCTTCTCAAGATGATGCTGAAAATCCTTGCGACAAAAGCCGGCGTCAAGCGCCTCGATTTTCTGGAAAACGCGCTGTCAATCCACTTTTCCGAAGCGCACCAGAAAAATCCCTTCGGTATAGTAGACCTGATCACCGAACGGTCCGACCGATTCACCTTTACGCCTGACCAGATCCTGAAAGTGAAGCTTTCCGGCCATTCCATCGGCAGCCGGCTGACCCAAACAAAAAATATCTTGAAAGAAATTACCCGGCGTGTTAACGGCTGAACGATTCGACCCTCCGGCGAACCGCGAACAACCGCTGGTGTTCAGGTCACAATGCCGGATGCCGTCTGAGCCTTCATGCCTGAAGACGGGAGAAGGACATCGCCCGCCATCCTTTTCCGGATACCGCAGGAAGCACACCCGGCCCCTCCGCAATGGAAACGTCAACACGAGGACGCCGTCGAATTCCGGTTCCACAATGTTTTTTTGATTGTAACCCCAAGTACAAGAAACACAAGTGAGGCATGGCTCCGAAATCCCGCCTAAAAGCGAATCCCCTTCTTTTTCTCATATTCATCATCGCTCTTGAATGTTCGTGCGTTGGATGCTCCCCGGAAAATCCAACCGAAACGTCGGCGTATCTCATTCGAATCGGCGGGACCGTCCTGACCGAAGCAGATTTCGATCAGTCCTTCGATTTTCAGAAAATCGCCTACGGCGATGCTATCGCAGATCCCGTGTTGTGGAAGCAGGTCAGACAGGATATTTTCAAGGAACTCATGATTCGGGCCGTCATGCTGGAGAGAGCGCGGGAGACGGGAATCCGTATATCGCCCCAGGAGACGGAGGCCGCCGTTCAGGCTATTCAACAAGCCTATCCGCCGGGGGAATTCGAAAAGACCCTTCTGGAATCCGCCGTTTCCTTCCGGAGTTGGCGTAACGAGCTGAAAACACGGCTGCTCATCGACAAACTGCTCCAAAAGGATATCGCTATCCCGGAAATCGTTGCTCCCGGAGTCGCCGATGTTGACAGAAAGACGGAAGAACGATTACAAAGAGACGGTGTGGAAGCCGCCTATCCTTCCTGGATCAGGAAGCTTCGGCGGAAATATCCTGTCGACGTCAATGACGCGGCAGTGCACCATATCCTTAACCGGCAACCGACAATTTCATCCAAGTGAGACACAAATGTTCAAAGAAAAAATCATTCCCTGCAAACGGTTTATCGGGTGTGGGGTATACCTTGCCGTCTTCGTTGGGCTTTATCTGCTGATCGTCGGCACATCGGACGCCCGGGCGGAATCCAAGATCATCGACCGCATCGCCGCGGTGGTTAATGATGATGTGATTTCCCTGTATGAACTGAACCGGGAAATGATCCCTTATCTGGAGCGTATGCACGCTCTTGGGTACACCGGGGATCAGGAAATCGCGGCACAATACAAACTGAGGGAGGATGTTCTCAACCAGTTGATCGACAAGAAGCTTACCGACCAGGAGATCAAACGGCTCAATATCACGGTGAGCGAAAAAGAGATCGACAACGCCGTCGAACGGATCAAGGAACGGGGGTTCAGAACCGAAGAAGACCTGATCGAGGCCCTCAAACAGCAGGGGATGACCCTCCCCGAATACCGGACGCGTGTAAAAGAGCAGATCCTCAGGACCAAGTTGGTCAATCTGGAAGTCAAATCCAAAATCGTGATCACCAAAGACGACATCGCCGATTATTTCGAAACCCATGCCGATGAGTATCGTTTCGAAAAAAAATATCACCTCAGAAACATTATCCTGACGGTCTCTCCACTGGCCGATGAGGCCGAAAAAGCGGCTGTAAGAGAAAAAATGGCGTCCATCCGAGAGGAATTTCTTGCGGGAAAATCCTTTGCCGACCTGGCCGGACGACATTCGGAATCGCCCATGGCCGAAAAGGGGGGATATCTCGGAGAGTTTGAATTCAGAGAAATCAACGAGACGCTTCAGTCCATTCTCGCCGACAAGGACGCCGGCGATATCACCGATATTCTGGAAACACCCCAGGGATATCAGCTGTTTTATATCGAAAACATCACCAACTCCCCGGGGAGATCCCTTGAAGAAGCTGCACCGGAGATCGAAGAAAAGCTTTACAACGAAGTCGTCAACAAGGAATTTCAATCCTGGCTTTCAGATTTGAGGGAAAAATCCCTGATCAAGATTATCCGTTAAACCGGGGCGACAGCATTCGGCTATTTTTCCTGTTTTTTCAAAAAGTTGAAAATGGAGAATTTTTCCACATCGGCAATCATGCTCCGGAGAATCCCTTACGGCGATCATGACTTGATCCTGACGTTGTTCACGCCGGACCACGGCAAGATCTCCGTATTCGCCAAATCCGCCCGAAAAGACGCCCGACGCTTTTCGGGTACGCTTGAGCCCCTCAGCGTGCTCAAGGTCGTGTTGAAAACCAGATCCGGCAACCTTTCGTTGCTCTCCGAGGCTGTCCTGGTGGATCCTCTGGCAACAATCCGCACCGATCTTCGTAAGACGGCCTATGCCAGCTATTGGAGCGAAATAGCCGGCATCGTCCCGGAGGAAGGCGCCGTCCAGAAACCCAACGGCTATCCGCTTCTCCACCAGGCTCTAACCGCGCTCGACCGGGACATGATGGACAAAGCGGTTCTCCATGTGCTTTTCCAGCTGAAATTCACCAGGCTCTCCGGGTTTTTCCCGGAATTGACCCATTGTCAGACCTGCAGGACACACCTCGATGACGTCTCTCCCCGTGGGCTTGCCGTCGACATCTTATCCGGCGGCTTGATCTGCGGGGATTGCGTCTCACGAACCCTCGGGCCGTACCGGCTTTCAAAGGGGGCGGTCAAGATTTTGCTCTGGTTGGAAACGGCGGATATCCTCAAAGCGTCACGGATCCGGTTCACCCGGGATTTACTGGAAGAATGCGCTTGTTTTCTCGAGGCGTTCCTCCCCCATCATCTTGGGCATGCCCCCCGGAGTCTGGTGTTTCTCAAACATATTCGGAATAGAAAAAAGGAAGGATGCAGTTATCATGTCGGTTAATCTGAAGCGTTATTTGGAATCGGAATCGGTGAAGACCTCCGCGCCCTGTCGAATCGACATGGGTGGCACCTTGGATATCAGCACCTTCTATTATCCGCTTCGTCACCTCAACCCGTCGACGTTCAACATCGCGATAGACCTGAGAACGCACGTCCGACTGCTGCCCTATGATGCACCCGTGGTCAAGGTCTCGTCAACAGGCTTTGCCGATGCCGAGTACCCCGTCGACAGCGCTCCTTTTGACCATCCCATGGGTCTGATATTCGCCATCGCAGCCTATTTCCAAGCCGAAGGCGTCCACATCCGGATAGACTCGACCTCTCCTCCACGAAGCGGACTGGGCGGTTCGTCCGTCGCCGCCGTCGCCCTTATTGCGGCATTTTCGAACGTTCTCACCCGCATCGGCGTTTCCCGGCAACTCTACCGCCGTGAGATCGCAATTCTGGCCCATGCCCTGGAGGAAAGCGTCGCCGGCGTTCCCTGCGGCCTCCAGGACCAATTGGCCGCGGCCTACGGCGGGATCAACGCCTGGCGGTGGCATGGGCGTGTCAAGGAGGCTGTGTTCGAAAAGGACGCCATCTTCAGGAAGAGCGCCCTCCAGGATTTTGAAAACCATCTCCTGCTTGCCTACTGCGGGATTCCTCACGAGTCGAAGAACATCAATCAGAGTTGGGTAAAGGCATTCATATCCGGAAACAACCGAGACCGGTGGGCGGAAATCATCCATTGCACGCAAAAATTCACCGATGCGCTCAAACGGCAGGACATTCAGGATGCCGTCGAAGCCATGAACCGTGAAACCCTGATCAGAAAAGAGATGACCCCCGAGGTTATGGACGTTACTGCGGACAGACTTGCCGACGCCGCCCGGGAGGAAGGCTGCGGCGCCCGATTTACCGGCGCGGGCGGCGGGGGATGCATGTGGGCGTTGGGGCAAACGGCACATATTGACAGGCTTAGGGATGTGTGGGAAAAGATCCTGACCGAACGGCAGGACGCTCGTCTCCTGGATGTGAAAATCGATTCGGACGGCCTCCTGTACAGCTGTCGATAGCAAAACCCATCCCGACGTTGCACCGTTTTCAGTGCCGGGTGATCCAAGATTCCGGACCGAAGGCGAGCGGCTGATATCAAACGACCATTCAATGAGGTAACATAATGAATTTTCAGGATATTATTCAATCACTCAATACCTATTGGGGGCAAAAGGGATGCGTCGTGACCCAGCCCTACGATCTGGAGGTAGGTGCCGGGACCTTTCACCACAATACCCTTCTGAAGTCACTCGGGCCGGAGCCGTGGAACGTTGCCTACGTTCAGCCGTCACGGCGTCCGACGGACGGAAGATATGGTGAAAATCCCAATCGGCTGCAGCATTACTACCAGTATCAGGTCATATTGAAACCCTCTCCGGATGACATTCAGGCGCTCTACCTGGAAAGTCTGAAGCGCTTGGGTATCGACTACCTGGAGCACGATATCCGGTTCGTGGAAGATGACTGGGAATCCCCTACCTTGGGTGCGTCCGGCCTGGGATGGGAGGTCTGGCTGGACGGTATGGAAATCACTCAGTTCACTTATTTTCAGCTTTGCGGCAGCATCGAGCTTCATCCCATTCCGGTGGAACTGACGTATGGTCTCG
>NZ_JBFXGG010000070.1:0-14883 GCF_050178255.1 Desulfococcus sp.
CCCCCCAGCTCCGCCTATGCCACCCAGAGTCCCATCTTTCACATGGACAAAAAGGGACTCTTTGTGGGCGGCAACTTCTGGGACGGGAGAGCCACGGGAGAGAAACTCGGCAACCCCGCCGCCGACCAGGCCCAGGGGCCCTTCCTGAATCCGATGGAGCAGGCCCTGTCCGACAGCGCCTGCGTGGTGTATCGCGTCTGCAATCCCGTAATTCCGGGCGATTACCCCATCTCGTTCCAGGATGTGTGGGGCCAAGGCGCTTGTGATATTGACTGGCCTAAGAATGTTGAAAATACGTGCGCCAAAGAAGGCAGGACGGTTAATTTGTCATCTGAAGACAGGGCCAAATCGGACATGGCCTACGACAGCATCGCCCTCTCCATCGCCGCCTACGAGGCATCCCCCGAGGTGAACGCCTTCACCTCGAAGTACGACCAGACCTTCAAGCAGATCAGAAAGCAAAAGGTCACGTTGACCGATGAGGAGCAGCTCGGCTACGCCCTCTTCCGGGGTAAGGGCATGTGCCACCGCTGCCATACCAGCAACGGTCAGGAAGCCCTTTTCACCGACTACACCTTCGACAACCTGGGAATTCCCCAGAACCCCGAAAATCCCGCGGGAGTTGCGCCCGAGTTCGTCGACCCGGGCCTGGGCGGCTTCCTGCAAAGCGCTGGATATGATGAAGCCGTTTATATGATGGAATGGGGCAAGCACAAGGTACCAACTCTGCGCAACGTGGACCTGCGGCCATCAGATGGTTTTGTGAAGGACTACGGCCACAACGGCTATTTCAAAAGCCTCAAGGGGATCGTTCATTTCTACAACACCCGGGATGTCAAACCCATGTGCGAGGAACTTTACACTGAATCAGAAGCGATGGCTGCGGACTGCTGGCCGGTTCCGGAGGTAATTGAAACCGTCAACAAGGCCGAGTTGGGCAACCTGGGCCTGACCGATGAGGAAGAGAACGCCATCGTCGCCTTCCTGAAGGCCCTCTCAGACGGCTATGTCCCGGAGGAATAGTAAAAACAGACCTCAAACAGCCTTGAAAAACCGAACACCGTCGTAACATTCCAAACATGTTCGAATACGCGCCGGAACTGGAAACGGTTCCGGCGTTTTTATGCCCGGAAAGCCGCTTCGCCTCAACCCAGGCAATGCTGCCGGTATGGGAAAACCCGCCCGAAATCCTCAAAAACCTCTTGTAACCCGATCCAAAAAAAGATATAAAGTACTGTTTACGGAT
Organism: Desulfococcus sp.; assembly: GCF_050178255.1. Lineage (NCBI taxonomy): Bacteria > Pseudomonadati > Thermodesulfobacteriota > Desulfobacteria > Desulfobacterales > Desulfococcaceae > Desulfococcus > Desulfococcus sp. The sequence continues at coordinate 1,247 of NZ_JBFXGG010000070.1, forward strand.
ATTGTTTTCAATCAGTTCGCCTCTGCAGCGAAGGCACCTTTTCCCACGGAGATTCATGGGCATACTATCATCCACGGTGTCCATCACCCGCTATCGGGTCGATGGAAAGATCGAAGCGCCGGTGTTGGAAAACATCACCAGGGGCCTTGCCGGAAATGCCATTACGGAGATCGATGACGAAGCTTCGGAAAAATCCGTTGGGTGGACCGCCCTGGAGAACCCTTTTCGACCGGATTTCAGCGGGTCTTCCTTCGTCATCGGCGCCTATCTGGTCTTCTCCCTCAGGATCGACAAGAAGACCATCCCGGCCAAGATCGTCAAAAAACACTACCAGATCGCACTGGCCAGGCGGATGACCGACACCGGGCGGGACCATCTCACCAAAAGCGAAAAACAGGAAATCAAGGAAGGGGTGGTCCAGGGGCTCAGTATGCGAATCCCGGCGACCCCCAATGTCTTCGACGTCCTGTGGAATATCGAAGGACAATCGCTTTGGTTTTATTCCACCCAGAAAGCCGCCAATGAGGAGCTCGAAACCCTCTTCGCCAAATCATTCAAATGCAATCTCATCCGGCTCTTTCCTTACACTGTCGCCGAGCTTACCGCCGGGCTTTCGGACGTTGAACGGGATGCCCTGGCCACCCTCACCCCCACGCGGTTTGCGGAGTAGGAGTAGAACATGTTGGACATCGCCGTCGCCTACAATCGATACGCGTTTCTGGGATATGAATTTCTGACCTGGCTGTGGTTCGTTGTGGAAAAAGACCGAGATCTTCTGACCGCCATAGAACCCGAAATGACGACCCTCGCCCTCGGCAACCGCGTCGTCCTCGAAAACAGAATTCAGGAAGCCGTGGAGAGCATCACCATAAAGGGCGACGACGCAGGTCTGGAAGAAGGACTTCTCGCCTTGAGGAAAGGAGCGGTCGTTACGGAGCTCAACCTTGTTTACAGGATCGGGGAACAGGAATGGCGCGTTACAGTAAAAGGGGAAAGCTTCAATATTTCCAATCTCAAAACCCCGGAAATCGGGGCCATCGAAACCCGGGACGATATCGAGGGGTTTCTGCTGGAGAAGGTCTACCTGTATGAAAAGGTCGTCCGGCTCATCGATAAGCTTTACGCCGGGTTTCTCCGATACCGGCTTTCCGCGGACTGGAACGAACGGGTGCTTCCGCTGCTGAAGCAGTGGATCCATGAATAACAGAGGGTTTCCTTTATGAAGTTTGTCATCAATAAAAACGACATTCGCAACATACTGGGTAAGGTGCAGGGCATCACCGGCAGACGGACCAACCTGGCCATCACCGAAACCGTTCTCATTCAGGCAAAAGAGCAGACGATCAAGATCGTTGCCACCGACCTCGAAACAGGCTTCGAAGGCGAATACCCGGCCACGGTCGAATCCGAGGGCACGATCGCCATCAACGCCAAGAAGCTCTTTGAAATCGTGAGGGATTTTCCCAGCGATTCCATCGACATCAACGAAGTGGAGAACCGGTGGATCGAGATCGGCAAGGAGAATATCGAGTACCACATCGTCGGCATGAATCCCGAGGATTTTCCCGATATCCCTCAAGTGGATGACGCACCATTGTTCGAGATGGACACCCAGTCCCTGAAACGGATGATCGAAAAGACCATCATCATCGGCGGCGCGCCCGATGACAAGCGCGCCCACATCAACGGCATCTACTTCGAAAACCTGGATGACGACGATTCCAAAACACTCAAAATGGTCTCCACCGACGGCAGCCGCCTGTCGACGGTCGATTATCCATATAAAAACGGCGTTTGCCCCATAGAGAAAGGCGTCCTCATCCCCAAAAAAGGGCTTGGCGAGGTGCTGAAATTCCTGGGGCCGGAAAAGACCGTGGCTATCGGTCTGAAGGACAGCCATTTCGTCCTGAAAAAAGAAAACGAAAGCTTCACCATTCGCCTTCTGGAAGGGGAATACCCCAACTACAAAGATATTATCGTAAGAGGAATCGGACATGATGTCCCGGTGGATCGCCAGCTGTTTCTGATGGTCCTTAAACGGATGTCTATCCTTTCCTCGGAAAATTATAGGGGGGTCATCTTCAATTTCGAGAAAAACCTCCTGACCGTCCGGGCAACCAACCCTGAAATCGGGGAATCCAGAGAGGACATGGTCATCAAATTCGCAGGAGATCCCATCGAGGCGGCGTTCAACCCGAAATATTTTATCGACTCTCTTGGGGTGATCGAGGATGAAACCGCCGTGATCAACATCGTCAGCAGCGACAAGCCCTGCCTCGTTGAGGGAGAAAAAGACAAAAGCTATTTAAGCATAATCATGCCGATGAAAATATGACACCACAAAAACGATCCAGCAATAATTATACCGCGGGCAACATCAAGATCCTGGAGGGTCTGGAGGCTGTCCGGAAAAGACCCTCCATGTATATCGGAAACGTCGATATGGAGGGACTTCACCATTTAGTCTACGAGGTCGTCGACAACAGCATCGACGAAGCCATGGCCGGCTATTGCGACACTATCCACGTAACGGTCCACACGGACAATTCCGTCAGCGTGGAGGACAACGGCCGCGGCATCCCCGTGGACATGCATGAAAAGGAGAATGTCCCGGCAGTGGAGGTTGTTCTGACAAAGCTTCATGCCGGTGGGAAATTCGACAAGAACTCCTATAAGGTTTCGGGGGGGCTTCACGGTGTCGGGATATCGGTGGTGAACGCTTTGTCGTCCTTTCTCGAGGTGGAGATCTACACCGACGGGAAAATCCATCACCAGACCTATTCACGGGGGGCCAAAACCAGCGAATTGACCATTCTCGGCGAAACCGATAAACAGGGGACAAAGGTTCACTTCAAGCCCGACACCGAGATCATGAACTCCGATAATTTCAATTCGGAGATCCTGAGCCGGCGGCTTCGGGAACTGGCCTTCCTGAACAAGGGGGTCCGGATCACCATCGAGGACGAACGGTCGGATTTAAAGGAGGCGTTCTTTTACGAAGGAGGGTTGGCCTCATTCGTGGAATATCTCAATCGGCGCCATACACCGCTCCACGACCCCATCTTCATTCAGGGGGAACGGAACGAGGTCCAGATCGAGGTCGCGATCCAATACAATGACACGTACAAGGAGAAGATGTTCTCCTTTGCCAACAATATCAACACGATTGAAGGCGGGTTCCACTTGATCGGCTTCAAAGCGGCCCTGACCCGGAGTCTCAACAATTACGCCGGCAACGGAAACCTGCCCAAGAACCTCCAGGCCAAAATCAGTGGTGATGACGTCCGGGAAGGCCTTTCGGCCATCATCAGCATCCGCATCAAGGAACCCCAGTTCGAGGGACAGACCAAGACCAAGCTGGGCAACAGCGAGGTGAAGGGCCTCGTGGAATCCCTGGTCAACGAGAAGCTGTCCATATATCTGGGCGAAAACCCGGCGGTGGCCAGGAAGATTCTCGCCAAGGCGGTGGACGCAGCCCGTGCCAGGGATGCGGCCAAGCGTGCCCGCGACCTGGCCCGAAGCACCGGCGCTCTTACGGACTCCACTCTTCCGGGCAAACTAGCGGACTGTCAGTATTCCGACCCCAAAGACCGGGAGCTTTTTCTCGTGGAGGGGGACAGCGCCGGCGGTTCGGCCAAGCAGGGTCGGGATCGGAGATTTCAGGCCATTCTCCCCCTCAAGGGAAAGATCCTGAACGTCGAAAAAGCCCGGCTCGACAAAATCCTCCGGAGCGACGAGATCAAAAATATCATTACGGCCCTGGGCGCGGGGGTGGGAAGAGAAGAGTACGACATCAACAAGATCCGGTACCACAAGGTCATCATCATGACCGACGCGGACGTGGACGGATCCCATATCCGGACGCTGCTCCTGACTTTCTTCTACCGCCAGATGAGAGAGATCATCGAAAAAGGGTACCTTTACATTGCTCAACCCCCGCTGTTTCGCATCGGCAAGGGTAAAAACGAACTCTATCTGAAGGATGAGGCAAGCCTGAACGATCACCTCCTGCGACGGATCTGTTCTCAGAAAGTCCTTAGATGCGGTCCCGAAGGCGTCCCCATCTCCGACAACGCACTCTATCTTTACGTGGGGGATCTCTCGGAATACCTCAGAGGGCTTTCACGACTGTCCCGGGAGGGCATCGGATCGGATATCATCGAATTCCTGATCCGTTACGGTCTCGATGAGACCTTTCTGCAGGATCGGGATAAGATGATGAACCTGAAAGCGGCGCTCGCCGAGCGGGAGTGCGAGGTGACCGTTCCCGAATGGAGCGAGGAACGCGGGATTTACGAGATGACCATCAGGGCCTGCGAAAGGATGCGGGAAGATACGATCATCCGGGATATCACCGCCAAGACGTACGAACCCCTGAAACTTGGACGACGTTTCGTGCACTCTCCGGAATTTCAGAAATGCCTCCGGCTCTCCGAAAAGATCTTCGCCTTCGGGGATGCGCCGTTTACGGTGGAAAACGCTGAGAAAGGCACCGATTCCCGATCCTTTCCCGACAGACACACCCTGCTCAACTACTTGCTGGAGGAGGGGAAAAAGGGCATCCAGATCCAGCGGTACAAAGGCCTCGGAGAAATGAATCCCGGACAGCTCTGGGAGACCACCATGAATCCCGAACCCAACAAACGGACGCTCTTGAAGGTCAAGATCGAGGATGCCGTCGAGGCCGACGAAATCTTCACCCTTCTCATGGGAGATGTGGTCGAACCCCGTCGGGACTTTATTCAGAGCAACGCCCTCGAAGTCAGCACACTGGACATTTAGCACGAGTATTGTCCGTAAATCGGTTTTTATATTGAGCTCCGATGGACGCCGGGGCACCCAAAGCGCAACGATTGGCTCAAGGAGGTGGACCGTCACATGATACCCCTGTTATCCGACCCGAACGATCCCGTCTCCATTATTGAAATCATCAAAAGTGTCGTCGGTCTTGTTGCTACCTGCCTGGGTCTCATCGTCATCCTTATCGGGCTCCGGTACGCCATGCAGATTTTCCAACTCGTCTTCACCATTCTCAATTCCCCATCGTATCTGAACGGCGTCATTCACGAGATGGCGGAGAGCATCGGTGGAAGGGCGTTCGATATCCGGCTGGACGGCAGAGCCGTTCCCCTGGCCAATCTCATGGCCCTCACGGTTTACTGCTGCGGGGCCTTCCTGGCCGCATGGCTGACCTTGGCATTGATGCACACCGGCGCGAAAATCGTATCGCTCACGGCAGGCGACCGAAACGCAGTGAGGGAGATTCTGAAAAACGTCTTCCCGAAATCCCTCCAAACGAAAGGGGCCACATCGAATCAAGACCCCGAACCCCGCTCTACCGCCCGTCACCCGTCCTGAACCCCATCGGTCCGGACGGCGGAATCTGGATTCATAACCATGGAATCGGTTTCGTGCCTGAAATACCAACAGAAAAGCGTACCGAAAAAAACTCAACTTTCGACTTTTGTGATGGTGACCGGATAGCGGTGCCGGGAGGATACGGCCTATGAAAGTCGAAAGTTGAGAGAGAGAAAAAAAACGGGTAACCGCTTTCGCCGTAACCCGTTGATTTTATCTGGTCGGGGCGGAGGGATTTGAACCCCCGGCTTTCTGCTCCCAAAGCAGACGCGCTACCAGGCTGCGCCACGCCCCGATGTCTTTGACGTGATTGCGTTAGCATGATCCTCGCCGGAATGCAAGATTTTGTTGAACGAAAAACCGGGATAACCACTTCTTTTTTCAATTTTTCTTGACACCTAAATCGTTAGGTATTAGATTACAAGGCTGTATATCTTAATAGTGGTTATTTCAGGCTATTATCGCATTTTACCAACCAAAGCGAGGGCAACACGGGCTGTTTGGCGGGTTTTTGGCAAATACGACAAATGCGAGAGTGGCGGAACTGGTAGACGCACTGGACTTAGGATCCAGCTCTGGGGACAGAGTGGGAGTTCGAGTCTCCCCTCTCGCACCAAGATAAGGTTTCAATTCAACGTGCCTGAAGGGGGTGTCTGACTTCAGGCATTTGATTTATTTGGAGAGGATAACGATGGAAGTGAATGTGGAAGATCTGAGCAGCGTGAAAAAAGTTTTGCATATTGAAATCCCGCAGGATGTGGTTAAACGCGAGATCGACAATGCCTACAAAGAACTCAAGAAAACCGCAAAGATCAAAGGTTTTCGTCCTGGAAAGGCCCCGCGGCAGGTGCTGGAGCGACACTATAAAAAGGATGTGCATGCGGATGTCTCCTCCAAATTGATCCAGGACTCGTTTGCCGAGGCCGTGAAGGAAAACAACCTGGAGGTCATCGGAAGCCCTCAGATCGATCCCCCGGATCTGGCCTATGACAAACCCTATGCCTATGATGCCGCCGTCGAGATCCGACCTGTACTCGACACCATCGATTTTTCGGGTATCCAGCTGAAGAAGACGATCTATAAAGTTACGGACCAGGAGATCGACACGCAGCTGAAAGCCCTTCAGAAAAATCTGACCCGGCAGGAAAAGATCGACGAATTCCGTCCGGCCCGGTCCGGCGATTTTGTTCTCATCGACTACGAAGGATTTAAAGACGGCAAACCCTTTGAAGAAACTCAGATGACGGAGAACTTCACCCTGAAGATCGGGGCCGGACAGATCGCGGATGCGATGGACGACGCGATCGTCGGCATGAAGCCCGATGAAACCCGGACCGCGACCGTGACATTTCCCGAGGACCATGCCAACGACAAACTGAAGGGTCAGACGATCGAATTCAATATCACCCTCAAAGAGATCCGCAAGGAAGTTGTTCCGGAAATAGATGACGATTTCGCTAAACAATTCGGCAAGTTCGAGACCCTGGATGCGCTGAAGGCCGAAATTATCCAGAATCTTTCCCAGGGATACGAGAAGCGGACGGAACAGGAATTGAACGAACAGATCTTTTCGACGCTTCTGGAGCGGATAGCCTTTGAGGTGCCGGATGCCATGATCGAATATGAGCTTGAGGGCATTGTTTCGGATGCCGAACGGACCTTCAGCTACCATAATATGAGCATGGAGCAGATCGGCATGACCCACGAGACCCTTCGCGAAAAATATCGGGACACGGCCCTCAAGCAGGTCAAACGCCATCTGATTCTGGGCAAGATCATCGAGCAGGAACCGTTGGAACTCTCGGAAGCCGAACTGGTCCAGGGTTTTGAAAACATGGCGAAGACCTTCCATCAACCGGCGGAAGAAATCCGGAAATACTACGAAGCCCCGGAAAACCAGGAACGGCTCGCCTATTTCAAACACACTTTACTTGAAAAGAAAGCGATAGAACTTATTATTAACAAGAGTGATATCGAAGAGGTACCAGCGGAAATCGCCGCGGAAACAGAAGAAAGCGTTTAATCGTAAGTGCAGATACCTGAAGTCGTTTCAGGTATCTGCTTCGGCATCCCCTCTGTTATCCTGATTCTCTCTTCTAATCACCTGTTGACTTACATGAGTTCTCATGAATCCTCTCCCCATGAAAATGCCCATGGGTCGACGGGGTTCCTTCAGATGTCCCACATTAACGATTAAAACAAGGAGTGTACTGTGCCGTTAATCCCAATGGTCGTTGAGCAGAGCAGCAGAGGCGAGCGCGCTTATGACATTTATTCGAGGCTCTTGAAAGACAGAATCATATTTCTGGGCACGGCGATTACGGATGAAGTGGCCAATCTTTTGATTGCCCAGTTTCTTTTTCTCGAATCCGAAGATCCGGAAAAAGACATCAATTTTTACATCAACTCCCCCGGCGGCGTCGTCACATCCGGCCTCGCCATCTACGATACAATGCAGTATATCAAACCCGATATCGCCACCGTGTGCCTCGGCCAGGCGGCGAGTATGGGTGCCGTTCTTCTGGCCGCCGGCGCCAAGGGAAAGCGGTATGCCCTTCCCAATTCCCGGATTATGATCCATCAGCCCATGGGCGGTTCCCAGGGGCAGGCGTCGGATATCGCCATCCAGGCCAAGGAGATCCTTCGCATGAGGGACGCTCTCAACGAAATCCTGGCGAAGCATACCGGCCAGGATTTGGAGCGGGTCCAGCGCGATACGGACCGTGATTTCTTCATGTCCGGTCAGGACGCCAAAGAATACGGGATCATCGACCACGTCATGGCCAGTCGGGATGATCTCGATCATCTGGAAGAGAAAAAGGAGTAAATGCGATGAGCAGAAAAAACGAGGAAAACGACAATCTCTTCTGTTCCTTTTGCGGCAAAAGCCAGAATGAGGTCAAGAAGCTGATTGCGGGTCCGGCCGTGTATATATGCGATGAATGTATTCAGCTGTGCAGTGAAATCATCGAGGAAGAGAGCGAGAAGGACGCCCGGGAAACCGAGATCGCTATGATTCCAAAGGAAATCAAGAAGATGCTTGATGAATACGTCATCGAACAGGAGGATGCCAAAAAGGTTCTGTCGGTGGCGGTATACAATCATTACAAGCGACTTGAGTCCCACGTGGTATCGGGCGATGTGGAGATTCAGAAAAGCAACATCCTCTTGATCGGCCCTACGGGTTCAGGGAAAACCCTCCTGGCCCAGACCCTGGCCCGGTTTCTCAACGTCCCCTTCACCATTGCGGATGCCACAAGCCTGACCGAGGCCGGATATGTGGGGGAAGATGTGGAAAACATCATCCTTTCCCTGCTTCAGAACGCCGACTATGACGTCGAGAAGGCTAAAAAAGGGATTGTTTACATCGATGAGATCGACAAGATCGCCAGCAAATCGGACAATCCCTCCATCACTCGAGATGTCTCGGGGGAGGGCGTTCAGCAGGCGCTTTTGAAAATCATCGAGGGAACCACGGCCAGCGTTCCCCCAAAGGGGGGCCGAAAGCATCCCCAGCAGGATTTCGTGAAGGTCGACACCTCGAATATTCTTTTTATTTGCGGCGGCACCTTCAACGGGCTCGACAAGATCGTTCGGCAGCGGACCGGCTCCAAGACCATGGGCTTCGGTTCCAAGATAACGCAATCGGACGATCGCAATATCGGCGACATCCTGAAAGACGTTCAGCCGGAAGACCTTATCAAGTTTGGTCTCATCCCCGAATTTCTGGGACGTCTGCCCGTCATCGCGACCCTGGGAGAGCTCAACGCTTCCTCTCTGATCCGCATCCTGACCGAGCCCAAAAACGCTTTGGTCAAACAGTACCGGAAGCTCTTCGAAATGGAAGGCGTCAACCTGAGATTGACAGACAGCGCCCTCTCCGCTATTGCACAGGAAGCCCTGAAACGCAAATCAGGCGCGCGCGGGCTTCGGGCGATCATGGAAGGCTGCATGCTCGGTATCATGTACGAAATCCCCTCCATCGGGAACGTCAAGGAATGCGTCATCGGTGAGGATGTCGTTCTGAACAAAGAGGAGCCCATTCTCCTATATGAGCAAACCAAAAAACAGGCTTAAGGATCCACTGATAGCATAATGATCAATTTTCCGAAAATCTTACGTAAAGAAGACGATTCCGGTTCGACGAACCTGGTGCTGCCCCTTTTGCCGCTGAGAGACATTGTCGTATTCCCTCATATGGTAGCGCCGCTCTTCGTGGGACGGACCAAATCGGTGAATGCACTTGCCGATGCCATGAACAGCGAGAAAAGCGTGTTTCTCGCCATCCAGAAAAAAGCGGGAATCGACAAGCCGGAGCCCAAGGACATTCATTCCATAGGAACCGTCGGCAATGTGCTGCAGCTCCTTCGCTTGCCTGACGGTACCGTAAAGGCTCTGGTCGAGGGAAAAGTCAGGGGGGTGATCCATAATTTCATCCCCAACGACGACTTTTTTCAGGTGGAAGCCTCCATTTTGGCGGAGCCGGTCCCCGATGAACCCGATGTCGCCGCCCTCACCCGGGCCATCATCGACAGCTTCGAGGAATATGCAAAATTAAACAAGAGCATCTCCAAGGACCTGATCAACAATGTTTCCGCCATAACGGACCCTTCGAAGCTGGCGGACACCGTCGCGGCCCATTTCTCCTTCAAGATCGAGGACAAGCAGCGGCTGCTGGAAGAGATCGATCCATATAAGCGGCTTTCTTATCTGCTCGGCCTGATCAAGATGGAGGTCGAGGTCTACGAAATGGACCAGCGTATCAAGGTCCGGGTCAAGGAACAGATGGAGAAGACCCAGAAAAACTATTATCTCAACGAGCAGATGCGCGCCATCAAGAAAGAGATGGGGGCTGAAGACGACGGGGCGGAGGAACTGGATGAACTGGAAAAGCGGATCAAGCGCAAGCGAATGACCAAAGAGGCCAAGGCCAAGGTTTATCAGGAGTTCAAAAAACTCAAGCTGATGACCCCCATGTCGGCCGAGGCCACGGTGGTGCGCAACTACATCGAATGGATTATCAGCCTTCCATGGTTCGACCGCAGCCGCATCACCACCGATATCGATGCGGCGGAAAAAATTCTGGACGAGGATCATTACGGGCTCGAAAAACCCAAGGAGCGGATCATCGAGTACCTGGCCGTTCAATCCCTGGTGAAAAAGCTCAAGGGACCCATCCTTTGCCTGGTGGGGCCGCCGGGAGTGGGAAAAACCTCCATCGCCAAGTCTGTTGCGAGGGCCACGGGCCGGAAATTTGTCCGCCTCTCCCTGGGGGGCGTTCGGGATGAGGCGGAGATTCGCGGCCACCGGCGGACCTACATCGGTGCCATGCCCGGAAAGGTCCTCCAATCCCTCAAAAAAGTGGGCGTAAACAATCCGGTCTTCTGTCTTGACGAAGTCGACAAAATGAGCATGGACTTCAGAGGGGATCCTTCGGCGGCGCTTCTGGAGGTGCTCGATCCCGAGCAGAACAACGCCTTTAACGACCATTACCTGGATCTGGATTACGATCTCTCGGAGATATTTTTCATCACCACGGCCAACACCCTGCCCGACATTCCCCTCCCCCTCCAGGATCGGATGGAGATTATCCGTCTGCCGGGGTATACGGAGTATGAAAAATACCACATCGCAAAGGGGTATCTGGTCTCCAAACAGATCGAGGCCAACGGGCTTTCGGGAAAGGATATTCAATTCAACAAAAGTGCCATATACACGATCATTCAACAGTACACCCGCGAGGCCGGCGTTCGAAATCTCGAGCGTGAAATCGCATCCATCTGTCGAAAGATCGCCCGGGAATTCATGAAAGATCCTTCCATCGAATCCTTCCGCGTCACGCCCAAATCGGTTCAGAAATATCTGGGCCCGCCCCGCTTCCGGCACAGCCAGCTGGAGGAGAAGGACCAGGTGGGTATCGTCAACGGACTCGCCTGGACCCAGTTCGGCGGGGAACTCCTCTGCGTGGAAACCGCAATCATGCCGGGCAAGGGAAACCTGACCGTCACCGGAAAACTGGGGGACGTCATGAAGGAATCCGCCCAGGCCGCTTTCAGCTATGTTCGCTCACGGGCCAACACTCTTGCCATCGACGTTGATTTTTACAAAAAAATCGATCTCCACATCCACGTTCCGGAGGGGGCTATCCCCAAGGACGGCCCGTCCGCGGGCATCGCAATGGGGGTATCGCTGGCGTCGGCGCTTACCGGACGTCCTGTCCATCGAGACATCGCCATGACCGGAGAGATCACCCTCCGAGGCCGGGTGCTGCCCATCGGAGGCCTCAAGGAAAAAATCCTGGCGGCTCATCGGGCCGGCATCCGAAAGGTCTTGATGCCCAAGGAGAACGAGAAAGACCTGAAGGACATCCCTGCGGCGGTATCCAAGCAAATCGAAATCGTTCCCGTGGATCACATGGATGAGGTGCTCTTCCATGCCCTGCTGCCGCAACAGGCCGACAAAAGCCCCGTGGCGGGGGATGCGGCGATGTCCGTCGAGATGATCCCCAAAGAGCCGGACGACATGGTCCAGGGCTCCACGATCAATTGATGGAAAAATAAAGAGAGACCGATAAATTTATCTTGACATCCCTTGATCAAATTGGTATTTACTCTTCGCTTTTGACGGAAACGTTGCGGAGCAAGGGCGGGTAGCTCAGTTGGGAGAGCATCGGCCTTACAAGCCGAGGGTCACAGGTTCAAGCCCTGTTCCGCCCATCATCAGTCGCTTGACATTCTAAAGTTACCATTCGGGGGCGTAGTTCAGTTTGGTTAGAACGCCGGCCTGTCACGCCGGAGGTCGCGAGTTCGAGTCTCGTCGCTCCCGCCACAAATTCCTAATAAGTTCGACGCATTAGCCACCTTCGGGTGGCTTTTGCCGTTGTAGGTATGTTGTAGTTTTCGGGCCTCGGCATATGCTGCCTTGGCATTGGCCGACTGCCCTTGAAAATATCGCTCGAACGCCGCGTTGGTGCTGTGCATCGTTCCGTGTTTGATCTGCTCCGGGCTCATCACCTGGCCGAGCGCCGTTACCGTGCTGTGTTTTGTCCCGCCGTAAAGGTCCACGCCCTCGATACCCAAGTTCTCACAGGCCCGCGTCCACCACTTGTAAAACATCCGCTTTCCGAATGGCTGCCCCGCCTTCGCGCCGTTTGCGGTCTTGTCATGCCGAAAAAAATGCAGATCCGGCAGACCGCGCGGCATCGCCTTCAGGGCCTCGATGTCTTCATCGAGCAGTGGGACCACCTTCGGCCGTTTCTCTTTTGGTGATGGGATCACGATTGCGCCGAGTTTGTGGTTGATCTGCCCTTCTCTCAGTGAAAGCATTTCCGCCGGCCGTATGGACACATACGTTGCAAGCCAACGAATCCCCAGGGCGATCTTAGGCGATATGTGCGCCGATATCCGGCCCACCTCGTCGATGATGGCTTGCTGTGTCTCCAGGTCGATGATGTTCCGCCAGCCAAGTTCGAACCGGATCTCGGGAAACCTCGGCATCGCCTCGATGACATCCCGCCGGACCAACCATGTCCAGAAGGCATGAAGTGCGCTCTTCATGTCGGCCCTGGTCTTGTCGGAAAAATCCTGTGCCCATAACAGGTCTTCTATCTCAGCGTAGCCTATGTTTTTGATGTTCACCTCCCCCCAGGCGTCAGCGGCCCTGGTCAAATAATTGTTGATGTTCCGGAATGACGCCGGCTTGACCTTCGTTTTTTTGAAGGCAAGATACTTGGTCACAAGGTTTGATACGGCAAGCGGTTTGTCCTTGGCGTAATCCCGAAGGTCAAACGTGCCCTTGTCCATCTCGTACCGAAGGCCGGTCAGAAAGCGTTCAGCCTCCGGCCTGGTCTTGAACCACCTGGACACAGATCTACCGAACCGAACAACAACCCCCCCACGGTTTTCATAGATTTGTCCTTTCATGCAAAGCCCTCCTTTCGAGGGAAGGCTATTATGTCGGCGTCGGGCGGTCAAGAGATACCTCGATACGGTATACGGCACATCAAACGCGCCTGGTCGCATGGCGAGGCATTATCCCAGTCAAGGGTGCAGGGATTTTTTGTCTGTAGGTCTTCGAGCGGTCTGAAAAGATATGGATCGCCAACGAACGCAAGATGGTCAGTTGGGGTCCACTTTGGTTTGCGTGGAAAAACTCTGATTTGGTTGCCCATCCGAATTCCTCTGAGATGGGCGGGGCTTTGGTGTGGCAGGATCAGGATAAAAAAATAATTTGGGGGTGTCAAGGGTAAAATTCAAAGCATAACATAATAGCCCGAGCCA
>NZ_JBFXGG010000071.1:0-5985 GCF_050178255.1 Desulfococcus sp.
AGAGATTGGCAAGGCTCACCGCGTAAGCGAATGCATGGCGCGCACTATCGGAAAGGTCAGTGGAGTACAGTATTTTTTTGATTTCGATTTTGGGCAGAATCATATCATTTCTCCTATGTCAGGGGTTTCTCTTCCGGAGCGATGCGGCGGGAAGCTTTCCCGATGCATGAAGGTTCAGTCGTCGAACATCGGGGGCGCCATCGCGTATCGCCTTGAAAACGGCGGATGATCGTCCATGGGAATGGGCGCGGGCCGTATCCTCCCGGCACTGCTATCCGGTCATCGTCATGAAAGTCGAAAGTTGCGTTATAGAAACACATGCCATTATTTTTCTCAAGAAAATTATGGGGGCGCGGATCCGTGAGGTCAGGGCGGCGGGCCGCGGAACATTTCCCTTATCGTTGCGGTGATTCATGAACGGATCCGGGTGTTGATCTCTTCGATGTGAAACAGGATTGATTGACATCGACAGTGCAGGTGAATATGATACAAATTCAATTTTCGACTTTCATGACGATGGCCGGAAAGAGGTGCCGGGAGGATACGGCCCGGGCCCCTTCAGCGGTGAGTTTTAGTGCCGCTTAAGCGCCGCGGCGGATCAGCGGCCCGGACTGTTTGAGCGCCAGCGAGTTTCCGGGCCGCCCGGAGCAAGCTTTAGCGGCACTTGAACGAAATCGCGTGGGGCGCGGGCCGTATCCTCTCGGCACCGACCTGTGAAAGTCGAAAGTTGAGATACAAAGCTGTCCATGCCGCAAAGAAAACACAAAACGGCCTTGACGGTCTCGGGGATATCGGCGCTGTTTTGCTTTGACGGACCGGAGGGCGCATCCAGAACAGAGAAATTTGGAAATGAAAAAACGAATCGTGTTGACCATTGTGGGATTGATCGTCCTGGTGGCGGGCATCGCCGGCATCAAGGCGCTGCAGATCGGCCGGATGGTGGCCCAGGGGAAGGATTTCGCACCGCCGCCCGAGAGGGTAAACGCTTTCGAGGCGACCCGGGAACAGTGGGAAACCCTCATCCCTTCCGTAGGGTCGTTGGATGCCGTCCAGGGCGTCACGGTAACCACGGAGTTGAGCGGTAAGGTCGTCAATATCGCTTTTGAGCCGGGAGGGAAGGTCAAGGCCGGGGATCTCCTGATCAAGCAGGACACCGCATCCGAAGAGGCCCGGCTGCGGGCGGCCGAGGCCGCTTTGAACCTGGCCCGGATCAACTTCCAACGCGCCCGGGGGCTTCTGGCCCGGAAGGCCATTTCGGAATCCGATTACGATAATGCCGACGCCCAGTACAAATCGGCCGCCGCGGAGGTGGACGGCATCCGCGTCCTCATCGAAAAGAAGACCATCCGGGCACCTTTTGCGGGTCGTCTCGGCATCCGATTGGTCAACATGGGAGAATTACTGAGGGAGGGCGACCCCGTTGTTTCCCTTCAGGCCCTCGATCCTGTTTTCGTCAATTTTTTGCTGCCCCAGCAGGAGATCGCCAGGGTCAAGCCCGGGATGACGGTCCGGGTTACCAGCAATGCTCTGCCCGGTCTGATCCTTGACGGGACGATTACCGCCATCAACCCGGAGGTGGAATCGGCGACCCGGAACGTCCGCATTCAGGCCACAATAACCAATCCGGAGGAGCGTCTTCGGCCAGGGATGTTCGTCAACGTGGATGTGGTGATGCCGGAGCCGAAGCCGGTGGTCGTCATCCCCGAGACGGCGGTGTTGTACGCCCCCTACGGGGATTCCGTGTTCGTGGTGGAAACGGCGGAAGGTGATGCCGACGACAAGACCCATATGACCCTTCGCCAACAGTTCGTTCGGCTGGGGGATAAAAAGGGCGATTTTACCGCTGTTTCCTCGGGGCTCCGGGAGGGGGAGCTGGTGGTGAGCACCGGGGTTTTCAAGTTGCGGAACGGTCAGACCGTGGTCATCGACAACACCCTCTCCCCGGTGTTCGAACAATCCCCGACCCCGGAAAACAGATGAGGCGTCCCACCTGATGGGAGTCGGGTGCGAAAGACTTCAATTCCAGCTTGAGAGCGTCATATCATGAGAGCATTCACCGACATTTTCATCCACCGTCCGGTCCTGTCGCTGGTGGTCAGCTTCCTCATCATCATCGCCGGGTTGCAGGCGCTCCGGACGGTCAATGTCCGGCAATACCCCCGCAGTGAAAATGCGGCGGTCACCATTATGACCGTTTATGTGGGGGCCGACGCCGACCTGGTGCGCGGATTCATCACCACACCGATAGAACGCGCCGTTGCCGCCGCCGACGGAATCGAATACATCGAATCCAAAAGCGCTCAAGGGCTTTCGACCATCACTGTCCGTCTCAAGCTCAACTACGATCCGGTCAAGGCCCTGTCGGAGATCAGCGCCAAGGTCGACCAGGTCCGGGGCGATCTCCCGCCCGAGGCCGAGGTTCCCATCATCAACGTCGAATCCGCCGACAGCCAGTTCGCCTCCGCCTACCTCAGCTTCACCTCCGACATTTTAGAGCAGAACGAGATCACCGATTATCTCGTTCGCGTCGTTCAACCCAGACTTTCAGCTGTTGAAGGGGTGCAGCGGGCCGATATCCTGGGCGCCCGAACCTTTGCCATGCGCGTATGGCTCAAGCCGGAACGCATGGCTGCCCTCAACATCAGCCCGGGGCAGGTTCGTGAGGCATTGGCCGCCAACAATTTCCTGTCGGCGGTCGGCGAGACCAAGGGCTCCCTGGTCCAGGTCAACCTGGTGTCGAATACCGATATGAGTACGGTGGAGGAGTTCAAACGTCTGGTCATTCGGGAGCAGGACGGCGCCATCGTGCGCCTCGAGGACGTGGGCGAGGTGGAACTGGGGGCGGAAGACTATGACGCCGAGGTGCGTTTTTCAGGACAGACCGCCGTCTTCATGGGCATCTGGCCCCTGCCCAACGCCAATTCCATCGACGTCATCCAGCGGGTGACCCGGGAGATGGCCGACATCGATCGGCAGCTGCCCACCGGCATGGCGGCTCGGGTGGCCTACGACGCCACGGATTACATCACCAACGCCATCCGGGAGGTGGTCAAAACCCTGGCGGAAACGCTCATCATCGTCGTGGTCATTATTTTTCTTTTTCTGGGTTCGCTCCGGTCGGTGCTGATCCCCGTGGTGACCATCCCCATGTCCCTCATCGGCGCAATCTTCCTGATGCAGGTCTTCGGATTCACCATCAATCTGCTGACGCTTCTGGCGATCGTTCTCTCCGTCGGGCTGGTGGTGGACGATTCCATTGTCATGGTGGAGAACATCGAGCGGCACCTGAGCGAGGGCGAATCCCCCATGGATGCCGCGCTGGCGGGGGCCCGGGAGCTGATCAGCCCCGTCATCGCCACAACCATCATTCTGGTGGCGGTTTACGCACCCATCGGGCTTCAAGGGGGGCTCACCGGCTCCCTCTTCAGGGAGTTCGCCTTCACCCTCACCGGCGCCGTGATCATTTCCACGGTCATCGCCCTCACGCTCTCGCCCATGATGGCGTCCAAACTGCTCAAGCCGGGGATGAAGGAGCGCGGGCTCGCCGACAGGATATCCAGGGGTTTCGACCGGTTCAGAGGGATCTACGGTAAACTTCTCGATGTGACCTTGGATACCCGTCCGGCGGTCTATACGGTCTGGCTGATCGTGAGCCTCCTGACCGTACCCATGTTCATCATGTCGCCGGCGGAGCTGGCCCCCACCGAGGACCAGGGGGTCATCTTCGGCATTCTGGACGCGTCCGCCAACTCGACCCTGGACCAGAACAGCCAGTATGCGGCGGCGGTAAACGATGTCTTCTTCAGCATCCCCGAAACCAATTTCACCTTTCAGATCACCCAGCCGAATTCCGGCTTCGCGGGGATGGTGCTCAAGCCCTGGGAGGAGCGGGACCGGACCGTGTTCCAGGTGATGCCGGAGGTCCAGGAAAAGCTCTCGGCCATTCCGGGCATCCGTATATTTCCCGTTACACCCGCGGCCCTGCCGGGCGGCGGTGACTTTCCAGTTGAGTTTCTGCTGACCGCAACGGCGGAAACGGAGCAGATCCTCGAGCTTGCCAACCAGATCCAGTACAAGGCGATGCAGAGCGGGATGTTCGCCTTTCCGCCCATCATCGACGTCAAGATCGACCAGCCGCAATCCGAGATCGTCATCGACCGGGACAAGACGGCGGACCTCGGCCTCGATCTTCAGCAGGTGGGTTCGGACCTGGCGGCCATGCTCAGTGGAAACTACGTCAACCGCTTCAATATCGCCGGCCGCAGCTACAAGGTCATTCCTCAGGTCACCCGTGTCGACCGCCTCAATCCGGAGCAGCTTCTCGACATCCATGTTTCCGGACCCGACGGCCGGCTGGTGCCCCTCAGCACCATTGCCACCATCAAGAACACCACCACGCCCCGCTCACTGAACCGTTTTCAGCAGCTCAACGCCGTCAAGATCAGCGGGGTTCCCGTCCGGCCGCTGGACGAGGCCCTCAAATTCCTGGAGGCGGAGGCGGCCGCCATCCTTCCCCAGGGCTATGTCATCGACTATACCGGGGAATCCCGGCAGCTCAGGACCGAGGGCAACAAGTTCATCCAGGCCTTCGTCCTGGCGGTCGTTCTCATTTTTCTCACCCTGGCGGCCCAGTTCAACAGCTTCCGCGACACCTTCGTCATTCTCGCCGGATCGGTGCCCCTGGGGATGTTCGGGGCGCTTATCTTCACGTTCCTCAAGATGCCCGACCCCAACGTGCCTTTCTGGACCCACGGCTGGACCACCACCCTCAACATCTATTCCCAGGTGGGCCTGGTGACCCTGGTGGGCCTGGTCGCCAAAAACGGCATTCTGGTGGTGGAGTTCGCCAACAAGCTTCAGCTGCGGGGGATGGACAAGCGCGAGGCGGTGCGCGAGGCGGCCCTGACCCGGTTTCGGCCGGTTCTCATGACCACCGGCTCCACCATTGCCGGCTACTTTCCCTTGATTCTGGTCACCGGTGCGGGCGCCGAGGCCCGGAACTCCATCGGCCTCGTCCTCGTGGGCGGCATGACCGTCGGGACCTTCTTCACCCTTTTCGTCATCCCGTCCATCTATATGCTGGTGGCGCGCGATCATGCCAAAACGGCGGGATCGGCCGTCGAAGCGGCAGCCTGATCCCGTCAGGTTTTGCCGAAGGGATTTTGAGGTGATCCTGACAGGCCGGGATGCGCCGGCGGCATCAGAAAAAGACCGCCACCGGGTCCCTCAGGATGGATTCGACGGCCTTCGACGCGTTTTTCGACGCTTCCGGGAAAACCTCCCGGAGGGCGACGATATGCCGGAGATTGTCCGCCGTTCGCAGGATCAGTACCGCCATATCGCCTTCCGCCAACTCCGACACCCGCACCACATGCTCCCATGTATGCGCTCCGGCGGCCCAGAGATATACGGAGAGGCAGGGCCTGAGATACATGGGGCGTACGTCGAAGCCTGCATCGGCCATCTGCTTCAAAAACGGCCCCAATCCCTTGACGACATTCTGGAAGGCCCGCTTCAGGGTATTGGGAACGACCTCCTTCAGGACCCGATCGTCGCATTCCCGTTCATTGACGAAGGACGCCATCAACCCGGCGATCACGGCCGGATTGTTTTCCGGGAAGACGCCCAGCCGGAACCCCTCGGCGATGGAGAGCGGATGGTCCACCCGCAGCTGCGACGCCCACATGCCGTCGTCCGTCAGCTTGCCCTCTTCCGATACATAACCGGTTTTTTTCAAAAAATCGAGGTGGTCCAGGAAGTCGTTCCAGAGCCGGCTTTTTTCCGGCGCCTCCCGTTCGGCCGTTTTCCCCATCTTCCGATAGGAGCGATAACCGGAATCGTGCTCGAGAAGGTAAGCGGCAAAGGATTTTTCGAGCAGCAGCTGGATCTGGTCCGGCGTGTGGGAGAGGAGCAGGTTGAGGGCCATGGAAAAATTGATTTTGATCTGGCTGTAAACATCGGCCGGCGGTGCCGTCACAAGACGCG
>NZ_JBFXGG010000071.1:6085-14604 GCF_050178255.1 Desulfococcus sp.
GCAAAGGATTTTTCGAGCAGCAGCTGGATCTGGTCCGGCGTGTGGGAGAGGAGCAGGTTGAGGGCCATGGAAAAATTGATTTTGATCTGGCTGTAAACATCGGCCGGCGGTGCCGTCACAAGACGCGCCATCAGGCGGACGTCCATGTATCTCCCCGGCAGGACCGCGGCAAACCCGATGTGGTCCATTCCCCGCCGCCCGGCCCTTCCCGTCATCTGGTGAAACTCCGTAGGCGTGAGGGGCATGAACTCCACCCCGTTGAACTTGTCCGAGTTGAGAAACACGATGGTCCTCGCCGGGAAGTTGACGCCCGCCGCCACTGTGGACGTCGCGAAGACGGCGTCCAGAAGGCCCTGGGTCATGAGTTGCTCGACGAGAAATTTCCAGGCGGGGAGCTGGCCGCTGTGATGTGCGCCGACGGCAAAGTGTTCGAGGTGCCGCCGCTGGGGGTGTTTGGCGATATGCGGCACCTGTTCGGCAAAATCGTCGATAAAGGCGCCGATGGCCGCTTTTCGATTCATGTCGGATATGACGTTTTTCTGACATCGATCGAGGGCGTTGTCGCAGTCCGCCCGGGACTTCAGGAAAAAAATGGCCGGCAACAGGCGGTATTTCCTGAAAACGGCGAGGATGTCTCCAAAGGGGGGCAGTTGTCCGGGCCGGGCGATATAGGGCTGGCGTTTTCCGGTGATGAATTCGGAAATCTTGCCGTAGAGCCGTTTTTTTCCGTTGACGACGGCCGTCAACGGAAAGAGTTTGCCCGAGGGATGAAAAAAGAGGGGCACCAGAGGCACGGGCCGCTTTTTTTCCTCCACGACCACGCAGGGTTTGCCGCGAATGGACGAAAGCCATGCGGCGATGCGCCGGGCATTCCCGATGGTCGCGGAAAGGAGGAGCAGGGGAATACGGGTGGGAAGGTAGATCATGACCTCCTCCCAGACAACCCCCCGTTCCTCATCCCCCAGGAAATGCGCTTCGTCGAGGATGACGAAATCCGTACGAATATTCTCACCGCGATGCATGGCATCGTATAGCTGATTTCTCAGGATCTCCGTGGTGCCGACAATGATGTCGGCATCAGGGTTCTCCTTGCGGTCCCCGGTCAGGATCCCGACGTTTTCAGGCCCGAAAATGCCGCAGAAGATTACGTAAATGGAATTGGTGAGCGCTTTCAGGGGGGAGGCGTACCACGTGCGCCCGCCGGCTTCCCGGATCCGCCGGATGGCCTGTTCGGCGATCCAGGTCTTGCCGGAGCCCGTCGGTGCGGTGACCAGACAGTCGCCCTTGTCAATGGCGTCAAGGGCTTCCAACTGGAACGGATCCGGAACGAAGGGCGTCTTTTCAGGAACGCCGATCTTCGCGAACGCGCGCCTGAGCCTTGGATCCATGCCGGGAGAAATCCCCCGTTTTCGGCCTTTTGCCCGGTAAAAGCGCTTTTTCGGGAGGTCCTGGAAGTCCTTTTTCATGAGTCGATCTTGTCCATCATCGCCGCAACGGCCTGGACCGCGGGCCCGTGGGTGTCGTAGGGGGCGATCCCCTCCAGGTCGGCCTCGATCAGTTTGTCGTCGTAGGGAATGAATCCCAGAAATTCGAAATCGCTCAGATGGCGCTTCAGAAAGGCTTCGTCCTGGGGGCCGCGAATTTTGTTGCCGATGATCAGAATCCGCGTCAGGCCGATTTCGGAAGCCAGATGGCGGATGTGCTCGGCGGTGTCGATGCTCCTGCGGCCCGGCTCCACCACGACGAGGAGCTTGTCCACCGCCCGGGCCGTTCCCCGTCCGAGATGCTCGATGCCGGCCTCCATATCCATGACCACGACCTCGTTGCGGGCGAGAACGACATGGGTGACCAGGGCTCTCAGCAGTGTGCTTTCCGGACAGATGCACCCTGAACCGCCTTTTTTGACGCCGCCAAGACGCATCAGCTTGATGTTTTCATACCGAGCGGACAGCTTCTCCGGCAAATCGTCGACCTTGGGGTTCAATTTGAAAAATCCCCCGATGCTCCCGGGTTGGGCCTCGGTCCGCTCGAAGATCAACTCCTTCATTTCCGAGATGGGGACGATCTTCTCCCCTCCCTCGATGCCGATCGCCATGGCGAGGTTGGCGTCCGGATCGGCATCGATGGCCAGAACGTGCCGTCCGGATGCGTTGAGGGACCGGATCAGCATCGATGAAAACGAGGTTTTTCCAACGCCGCCTTTACCGCTAACAGCCAGTTTCATAAGTGCTTCCTTTTCCGCGTGCCATTGGAAGTGGCGCGTATGTGTTTGGTTTCTTGACAAAACAGTATCTATGCGATCTTCGGTGTCCAGGATCACCGTTTTCCGGTTAACGCCTGTAAAACCGAAATATCTTCTTATCTCACTATAACACAGCCGCGGCCATTCACAAGGGGAATCACGATGCGGACCAGGGGCTGTCCCCGGCCTTTTCCGCCTTTGTCCAGGGTCGACTTGGGGCCGGCGGCGGCATTGATTCGCGGGAGCAGGTGACTATTATAAAGAAGTGTATCCCGATCAACAGACTATACCGGGAAAACCACTCATCAAACACGAAGACTGCACTGCGCCTGAATCTCGGGGTGTACACATCGACCATCCACTGCCTCCCCTGGTGGGGAGATAAATATGCATAGGAGGGTATCATGGACGCTCAAAAAATTGTCAACGGGGTCAAGGTCGACGCGCTTTTCGGGACGATCGATGCCGTCAAGAAAGCGCCGGTCATCGCGAAATTCAAGTTCCGCGCCAACAACAAATGGATAAACTGCGGCCACAACCGCACCACCATCAAGAACTTTTACGGAACGCAGCAGGATCATCCCCATGAAACGCATTTCGAACTGGATGCGGACGAACCGCCCATTCTTCTGGGAGAGGACAAGGGGCCCAATCCGGTTGAATACCTGCTCACCGCGCTGGCGGCCTGCGTGACGACCTCCATCGTCTACCACGCGGCGGCCAAGGGCATCACCATCAAATCCATGGAATCGCGGCTGGAGGGAGACATCGACCTTCAGGGATTTCTCGGGCTGCGGGAGGACGTTCGGAGAGGCTACGAGCAGATCCGGATGACGTTCAAGATCGACGCCGATGTGTCGGATGAGGAGCTCGAAGAGCTCATGCGGCTGGGACCGACCTTCTCGCCGGTCTACGACAGCATCACCCAGGGCGTACCGGTGACGGTAACGCTGGACAAGACGTCGTCCCGGGCGGCGGCGGCCTGACGGCATTCGTTGTCCGATGCACCCATGGCGGCGGGTCCGCGGGCCGCGGACCCGCCGCGCTGCCTTGGCATCCGGATTCCGGGTGAAGGCGAATCGTCCAGAAGGTGCTTGATTTAATGCCGAGATAACGATATGTTACAGGCTTTATAATTTGCTTTTAACTTTCATGATTTTTAACTTTCATGATAATGACCGGAAAGAGGTGCCGGGAGGATACGGTCCGGGCCCCTTCAGCCACCGGCCTATCAAAGTCGAAAGCTGAGTTTCTTGATGATGACCGGAACGTCTTTTCTATCGTAAATCCTCCATCGCCGAAACGGTATCGATCGCCTGCGGGCGGTCGGCCTGACCGGACAAGGACATGACCCATTGATAAACCCTGAAAAAGCGCCTGAAGCGCTGAACCCGCCGCCGGCCATTATGGCGCCGGCCGGCAACCGGGCGGCCTTTCTGGCGGCACTGGCCGCCGGCGCCGATGCCGTATACTGCGGCCTCAAGGATTTTTCCGCACGGATGGCCGCCAAGAATTTCAACCTTGAAGAGATGGCGGCGCTGACCCGCCTCGCCCACGAGCGGGGAACCCGGGTCTACATCACGCTCAATACCCTGATCAAACCCGACGAGCTGGCATCCTGCGCCGGCCTGGTGGACCGCCTGAACCGTTACGTCAATCCGGACGGGCTCATTCTGCAGGACCTGGCCGTCGCCGAGATCGCCCGGGAGGTGGGGTATAACGGTGAACTGCATCTGTCGACCCTGGCCAATGTCACCTTCCCCAGGGCGCTCGAATCCATTCGCGACATCCCCGGAACCGGTTTTCGTCGGATCGTCCTGCCGAGGGAACTCAACGTGGATGAAATCAAGCAGATGGCCGATGCCTGCCCCGACGGACTGGATCTGGAGGTCTTCGTTCACGGCGCGCTCTGTTACGCCGTGTCCGGGCGATGCTACTGGAGCAGCTACATGGGCGGGAAAAGCGGTCTGAGGGGCCGGTGCGTGCAGCCTTGCCGCAGGCTTTACACCCAGCAGGGGCGGTCCGGACGCTATTTTTCATGCCAGGACCTCAGCATCGACGTACTCGTCAAGGTCCTTCTCACCATTCCGAAGGTGTCGACCTGGAAGATCGAAGGCCGCAAAAAAGGGCCGCATTATGTCTATTATACCGTAAAGGCCTATCAGATGTTGCGGGACCACTTCGGCGACGTCCGGAAGAGACGGGACGCCCTCGACCTGTTGACATGGTCCCTGGGCCGGACCGGAACCCATTACCATTTTCTGCCCCAGCGTCCCCAGAATCCCGTCAACCCGGAAAACCAGACCGGCTCCGGATATCTGATCGGAAGGGTCAAGGGGGCGGCCGAGGGCGCTTATGTGGATACGCGTGAAGCGCTGCTGCCGGGGGATGTCCTGCGCGTCGGATATGAAGACGAACCCTGGCACAGCGTGATCCGCGTCGGCGCGTCCGTGCCGAAAAAGGGGCGTCTCTATATCAAAACAGGCGGGCGGCGGAAAGCGGCTCAAAACGCGCCGGTGTTTTTGACCGACCGCAGGGAGAAGGCGCTGATGGAGATGATCGACGCCCTTTCGTCCGCGCTGCCGAAGGTCACCGTTCCCGAGCCGTCATCGGGCTACCGGCCGGGGATGCCCACAAAGCCGCTGAAGTCCCGTCCGCCCCTCGATCTCCGGGTCGGCCGCCGTCTGGAGAGAAGGACGCGGCGCGGCGCCGCCGGTCTATGGCTCTCGCCGGAGGTGCTGAAAGGGATCCCGCAACAGCGGTTTTCGGATATCTGGTGGTGGCTTCCGCCCGTGGTCTGGCCGGACGAGGAAGACCTCTGGCAGCAGGTGATCGACACGGTTCGGGATGGGGGCGGCCGAACCTTTGTCCTGAACGCCCCCTGGCAGACGGCGTTTTTCAGGGACGCCGGATCCACGGCGCTGTGGGCCGGGCCTTTCTGCAACATCGCCAATCCCCTGGCCGTCCGTGCGGTCGCCGCAGCGGGCTTCAAGGGGTGCATGGTGAGCCCCGAACTCGGCGCCGGCGATTATGCCGCACTTCCCCGGCAGAGCCCCATTCCGCTGGGCATCGTCCTGGCCGGCAACTGGCCGCTCTGCATCTCGAGGATCGTTCCGACGTCCGCGGCGTCCAATCAGCCGGTCACGAGCCCCAGGGGCGAGGTGGCCTGGATCGAGCGATACGGTCAGAATACATGGATCTATCCCAACTGGCGGCTCAACCTCGAAGGGGAGAAAAAAGCCCTGGTTCAAGCGGGGTATCGCGTTTTCGTCACCCTCGACGAGCCGGTGCCGAGGCATGTTCAAATCAAGGATCGGCCGGGATGGTGGAACTGGAAGGTCGGGTTGGCTTAACGCCCGGCCTCGCGGCAGGCCGGGGGACCGCCGGCTATTTTTTGAAGGTGATGACGTATCGGTTCTCTTTTTTGAAAAAAAACTGATCCACGCTGTATTTGAACCGGGGATCGATGGCTGCCTCGATCCGGACCGGTGAATTCGCCCCGCCGTCCCGCCGCACCGAGACGGCCTTCACCAATTCGCCGCGGCCGGGGACGGTGCTGCCGATGTTCGGGGAAAGGCGGGTGTCGGCGAACTCGCAGACCACAAGGGGCGCTGTCTTGCCCTTGACGGTGTAAGCTTTGGGGGGATTGAAGCTGTTCAGTTCAACCGTGATGGTTTCGTGCCCCTCGGGGGTGGTGTCGAACACGATGGCCTCGATCTCCTTCACCACCGAGGCATCGCGGGATTCCGGTTTATCGGCCCCGTCCCGTCCTTCCGTGTCGAAAAGTGTTTCGTGGGCCCACCCTGTTCGACCGTCCGGCAGAAGAATGCGGTACCATTCTCCCTCGACGGCGGCGACCTCGGCCCGGGTTCCCCGGAGAATTCCGAAGGCCGTGGGCGACGCCGTCGACGGTGCGGTTCTGACCCTTCCGGACCGGACCTTGACGACGACCTGAAACCCGTCTTCCACCGACCCGGCATCGGTGTCGGCGTCGTCGTTTTCCGCGGCGACATCGGCTGTTTCAATTTCCGCTATCGTGGGATCGGCAGGCGCATCGCTTTCCATGGGGGGAGGCGTCGTTTCGGCGGATTCGTCTTCGGCTGCGGTCGGGCGCGGCGGGGAAAAATCGAAGAGGGAGTGATGGATCCATCCCTTTTGTCCGTTTCGGGCCTGGATATGGTACCAGTCGCCCTGTTCGGCCAGAACCGTGAAGCGATCCCCCCGGCTCAACCCGAAGACCAGCTCGGCGTCGATGGACGGGTTGCCCCGAACCCGGCCGGAGTCGACCTTCAGAATGCCCTGTCGTTCCGCCGTGTCCCGGGAATCCGTCGGCGACGAACCCTGATCCGCGGGGGCCTCGGATTTGGCCGCCGTCCTCTCCGGCGCGAAGATGCTTTCGTGAATCCATCCCAGGCGCAGGTCGGGCAGGCTCACGGCAAACCATTCGCCCTTCTGATGGAGGAGCATCAACCGGACGCCTTTTTCAAGGGTTTCCATCACCGGCGCGATCTTGACGGGCTGGGTGTAGAGCTTGCCCTCCGCGGTCCGGACGGTGACGACGTCGGCGTCATCGGCCGAGAGGGCAAGGGGATCGATCGTGGCCGAAACGGCGATGAATGTTAACAAGCCGAAAAAGGCGATGCGAACAGGTCGAAAACGATTCAGGTTCATCAAAAACTGTCTTTGTGTCGAAAAGGTTGAGGCATCATCACCGAGGCCCGCAGTCGGCGCATCCCGCCGGGCTGCCGCGTTGAAGCGCATGGGAAAGCCGCATGCCGGCCCGGCCCCGAAACACCGTGGACCTACATGGGCTCTTCGGGCCTGACGGGTCTCCGGGAGAGATGATTCTCGGTGTTCAAGGTGGTTTTGGGCTCGATCATGAGGATGTTGACCTCCTGGGGCGCCACCAGCTTATGAGGGGTGTTGCAGGGGATGATGAAAAGATCGCCTTCTCCCAATACGAGGGTGTCCTCCTGGAACTCGATGGTCATCTGTCCTTTCAGGACCAGAAGCATCTCGTCTTCGTCCTTGTGATGGTGCCATTCGAAATCGCCCTTCAACTTGATGATCTTGAGGGGTCGGCCGTTGTATTCGCCGATCAGCTTGGATTGCCAGAATTTGTCGAAGGTGCGAAGTTTTTCGGTAATATTGATTTTTTCCATTGGATCTCCTCGATAAGGATATCACCGCCGGATTTTTAAGGAGGATCGACGGGTTGACGTTGTCAGGCTCCAAAAAGCGCGGGAATTTGTCAATTCGAACGATATTTCTTATAATATCGGCTGTATTGATACACAAAGGCGCTGCGATGGTCAAGGGTCAATTTGTCCAGGACGGCCGCGCCGGCTGGAAACGCAACAGATACGCGATGAACGCGACCGCGTCCGTCGCGACAAAGTCGATCCCCGCGCCGGGGGCGAGGTCCGGATCCGCACCGAAGATCGGCCCTCCGGCAACGATCCGGGTCTCCCCCGGAATGCTGCGGCGGATCTCGGCCAGGGTGTCCACCGTGTCGAACTGGAGCACCGTCAGACCCAGGATGTCGGGCCGCAGGTCCGTGCAGGCCCGGATGATCTCATCGGCGGTCCTGAGAAGCCCCAGGCGGACGATGGAGAGCCCGGCGACCTCGCCGTAGCGATGGATCACCTCGAGACCGTGGCCCCAACCGTCGTCCATCGTTGCCGTCACCATCAGGGGCGGCGGGTCCCACAAGCCGGCCGCGCCGTGTTCCTGCTTCCAATCCAGAACGGATTGCGCGGCGGACAGCAAGGCGTTTCTGGAAGGCCTGCGGGTTTTCCGCAGGGTTTCAACCATCTCGGAGATGCGCTTTCGAAGGTCGGCGCCGGTCTGGATCATGAGGTTACCTCGATATACGGCACGGCTGAAGGGGAGGGGATGTTCGGGATACGGCCCCTCCCGGGTATCGCGGGACATCTTAAAGGCTTTGGACCCCGGATTCAAGGATTTTGTGCCGCCTGCCGGACAAGACGGGATTTTATCCCTTTTCCATCCGTTTCATATGGGGTAACCTGGAACGGCCGGCAAGAAGGCATCCAGGCTGCCGACCGGGGGGACGCCAACAGCCGAACCCTTCCGAAACGTCAGGGATGATGCATTTGTCATAAATTCAACTTTCGACTTTCATCTCAGCTTTCGACTTTCATAGGCCGGTGCCGGGAGGATACGGCCCGCGCCCCACGCGGTTTCGTTCAAGTGCCGCTAAAGCTTGCTCCGGGCGGCCCGGAAACTCGCTGCGCTCAAACAGTCCGGGCCGCTG
>NZ_JBFXGG010000072.1:0-1436 GCF_050178255.1 Desulfococcus sp.
ATGAGGAGCCCCGATGGCGGTGACGATGGAGGATTCACCGAAAAGGAGTGCCGACCGTAAATATGTCGGCAGAATTTTAGCGGTTCGCGGGAGTGTCGTCGATATCGCCTCCGCGGAGTCCGTACCGCCCATCAACACCTTGTTCCGGGCCGGAGAAAACGACGGCGTATTCATCGAAACGGCCGTTCACCTGGATGAGCATACCTTTCGGGGCATCGCCCTTACTGCAACGGCGGGGCTGGCACGCGGCGACGCGGCGTGGAGTGACGGGGAGACCCTGAAGGTACCGGTGGGCAAATCCCTCCCCGGCCGCATGTTCAATCTTTTCGGTGTTCCCATCGACGGCAATGAAGCCCCCGAAAACGTCGTCCTTCGCTCCATTCACCGTCAACCCATTGACCTGGCGCGACGCGTAACGACCGAAACGGTTTTTCATACGGGCATCAAGGCCATCGACCTCCTGGCCCCATTGGAGCGCGGCGGGAAGGCGGGCCTGTTCGGAGGCGCCGGGGTTGGAAAGACCGTGGTGATCACGGAACTCATCCACAACATGGTCGGAAAACACAAGGGTATGAGTATCTTCTGCGGTATCGGCGAGCGATGTCGGGAAGGGGAGGAACTCTACCGGGAAATGAACGCAGCCGGCGTCCTGAAGAATACGGTCATGGTATTCGGTCAGATGAACGAACCGCCGGGCGCCCGGTTCAGGGTAGGACATGCGGCCCTGACCATGGCCGAATATTTTCGGGACGATCTGGATCAGGATGTACTGCTCCTCATCGACAATATTTTCCGATTCATCCAGGCAGGCTCGGAATTGTCCGGGCTTCTGGGGCGGCTTCCCTCCCGAATGGGGTATCAGCCGACACTGGCGACGGAGCTGGCCGAGCTGGAGGAGCGGATCGCCAGCACGCGGATGGCCGCCATCACCTCCATTCAGGCGGTGTATGTTCCTGCCGACGATCTCACGGACCCTTCCGCCGTTCATACCTTTTCCCACCTTTCGGCATCCATCGTCCTTTCCCGAAAACGGGCCGGCGAAGGCTTTTATCCGGCCATGGACCCTCTCCAGTCCCGCTCCGCCATGCTGCAGCCGAGGATTGTGGGAAAAGATCACTATGACGTGGCCCGGGAGGTCATCAAAACCCTGGCCGTTTACGAAGAGCTGAAGGACATTATTGCCATGCTGGGGCTCGAAGAACTCTCAAGGGAGGACCGCCGGATTGTGTCCAGGGCAAGGCGCCTGGAGCGTTTTTTGACCCAGCCTTTTTTTACCACTTACCAGTTCACCGGGTACGAGGGCCGTATGGTGGACATAGAAGATACGGTTTCAGGGTGCGCGCGCATCCTCGATGATGAATTCTCTGAGTACCCTGAACAATCGCTCTATATGATTGGATCCATAGATGAGGCCAAAAACAGATGAGGCCAAAAAC
>NZ_JBFXGG010000072.1:1536-14310 GCF_050178255.1 Desulfococcus sp.
AGATGAGGCCAAAAACAGATGAGGCCAAAAACGCAACAAGAAACGGAAAATGATTGCTTGGTGAATGCCCGTGGAATTGACAATCCATCAGCCGTCCGAAATTTTCCTGAACGATGCGGCCGTCAAGGTCAAGGCCGAGAGCCCGGCAGGGTGTTTCACCCTTTTGCCCCGTCATATCGACATGGCGACAGCGCTGGTTCCCGGGATACTCTCTTATGAAACGCCTGAAGGCCGGGAGGTGTTTGTGGCTTTGATCGGCGGCATTCTGGTCAAACAGGGGAACAGTGTCACCGTTGCTACGCAAATGGCGGTTGAGGGGCCGCTGGGGGACCTGAAAAATGCCGTTGACGTCATGATCCGCGAGGAAGACGACAGAGATCGCAAGACACGTGCGGCCGTGGCCAGGCTGGAAGCGGATTTTGTTCGACGCTTCATGGAGTTCCGCAAAAATGCCTGAAAAATTGACCCGATCATCAAAGGCTTTCATCCACGATGTGGATCGACGGGAAAAACGGAAAATTCATGCACGCCGCAAAAAATCAGACGAAGTCTGGTTTGGCCTGGGGGTGTTCGGATTGGTGGGCTGGTCCGTGGCCGTTCCGGCGGTATTGGGTATTTTTGTCGGCATCTGGATCGACCTGAAATGGCCCGGCCCCCCCTCGTGGACCCTGATGCTGATGCTGATCGGTGTGATCATCGGGTGCATCAACGCGTGGTGCTGGATTTCCCGTCAACGAAACATCATCACTCGGGAGATGAATAATGACGAGGAGTGATCTGCTGCGCTGGGGATTGGCTGCGATGTGGGGCCTGGGGATCGGGGGCTTTTATTTTTACGGCCTCTGGTGGACCCTTGCCGGACTGTCTAAAAGTACGAAACCCGGACGTTGGCTGGCCGTCAGTTACATGGTCCGGGTGAGCGTGGCAATGCTGGGGTTCTGGCTCGTCGTTCGAAACGATCTGATATGCTTTTTCATTACCCTGGCGACATTTTTTCTGATGCGTTTCATCTTGACCCGAACGCTCGGGCCCCCGGAGGGCAATCCCGAAAAATTCATCGGGAGCGGGCAGACCTGAGGAGGGCGATATGGAAATCACCCCGGACACGATCGTCTATTGGTCTTGTGGTCCCTTTACCCTGAACGCGACCCTTCTGTTTACCTGGCTGGTAATGACGGTTATGAGCTTCGGTTCCTGGCTGGTGACGCGACGTCTCACCTCGAGTGTTCGCATTTCACCATGGCAGAACCTGCTGGAATCCATTGTCGCGGGTATGAAACGGCAACTGGACGCGGTGTCGAAAACCAGAACCAGGGAATTGTTTCCGTTTGTGGGGACGCTGTTTTTGTTTATCGCGATCTCCAATCTCCTGTCGGTGGTCCCCGGGTTCAGATCGCCGACGGGATCCCTGTCCACAGCGGCCGCCCTGGCGGTCTGCGTGTTTTTGGCAGTTCCCGTTTTCGGTATTTCAAAGGTGGGATTCGTCTCCTATCTTTTGAATTATCTGCGGCCTACGCCCTTGATGCTGCCGTTTAACGTCATGGGGGAGTTGAGCCGGACTCTGGCCCTGGCCGTCCGCCTCTTTGGAAACATGATGAGCGGCTCCATGATCGGCGCTATTCTATTGATGATCGCCCCCTTGGTGTTTCCGGTGCTCATGCAGGTGCTGGGGCTTTTGACGGGAATGGTTCAAGCCTATATTTTTGCCGTTCTGGCTGCGATTTACATCAGTGCCGGCATGACGGTGGGAGAGCGGAAGAAAACCACTTGAAAGGAGAGACGGTTATGGACAACCTGGGATGGGTTGCGATCATATCGATTTTAACGGCGGGGATGTGTATGGCTGTCGGCAGCATCGGCCCGGCCATCGGTGAAGCCCGTGCGCTGGTTCAAGCCCTGAATTCCATTGCCCAACAACCTGACGAGACCGGCACGATCACCCGAACGCTGTTCGTGGGCATGGCCATGGTGGAATCGACGGCGATTTACTGTTTTGTGGTCGCCATGATCCTGATTTTCGCCAATCCGTTCTGGACGTACTTCATTTCCGGGATAAAGGGATAGCCTTGCTGTTCGACGGTTTTACGATACTGGCTCAGATCCTGAATTTCGTCATCCTGGTGTTGTTGCTGAAACGGTTTCTTTACGCACCCATCCTTCAGGCCATGGCGGAACGAAAAGCGCGGATCGCGGCCGCCATGGACCAGGCAAAGGCCGCCGAGAAGGAAGCACGGAAACGATCAAAGGAACTCGTCAGGGAAAGACAAGCCCTCGCCGACGCGAAAACACGCTTGCTGGCCGAGGCCAGGGAAGACGCCCGCCGATGGCGGCAAAACGCCATAGAGGATATGAAGCACGAGGTGGATGAGCTCCGCCGGTCATGGGAGGATCGGCTCCGTCAGGACCGTGAGATTTTCCTGAACCATCTCAAGGTTCAGGTTGCCGGCCAGGTCATGCGGATCAGCGGGAAGGTGTTGAGCGACCTTGCGGATGAGCGCCTTGAAAACCGCCTGGTTGAAGTCCTGGCGGATCGACTTTCCCGGGAAAAGGCCGGGCTTTCGATCCATGACGTTTCCGGGGAGGTGAGGGTCCAGTGCGGGATTACGATGACGCCCTCCCAGAGGAAAGCCCTTTGCGGAAAAATCAAGGACCTCTTTCCGGCCGTACAAAGCGTTTCCATCGAAAAAAAATCGGACCTCGGTTTTGGCCTGAGGCTGACGGCGGGAGACAAGAAGATGGAGTGGAACCTGACCCACTACCTGGAGGAACTTGAACAGGTTGTTTTAACGGCGCTGTCGCCGGGAGACCGGGAGAATGAATGACGGAGAATGATCTGAACACTCTCCTGACGGCAATTGACGGAGCGGTTGAACAGGCGCTTGAGGAAATGACGCCGAGCACCGTCCCCGAAGAGATCGGGCGCGTCAGGATGCTGGGGCCGGGAATTGCCTGGGCCGAAGGACTCCCGGGTGTCAAGGCCGAGGAGCTGCTCTATCTGGGCTCCCAGGTGGCCGGCATGGCCCTGGATCTCCTGCCCGACCGGGTGGGGATCATTCTTTTGGGAGCTTCCCGGGCATTGCGGGCCGGCGAAGAAGTCACGCGCACCGGCGGCGTGCTGGACATCCCTGTGGGATCCGATTTTGTCGGCAGGGTGATCGATCCCCTGGGAAACCCGCTGGACGGCAAAGGCCCCGTGAATAGCATCTCTCGTGCCCCCGTATTCAGGGAGGCGCCCAGAATCCTGGACCGGGCTGCCGTTGAACGACCGCTTCAGACCGGTCTGAAGGTGGTGGATGCGCTGATTCCCGTCGGTCGTGGACAGCGGGAGTTGATCCTGGGGGACCGCCAGACGGGAAAGACGGCCCTTGCGGTGGATACCATTCTCCATCAGAAGGGCAAAGGCCTGACGTGCATATACTGCGCCGTCGGCCAGAGAAGCTCGGGAGTCGCCAAAGTGGTGGATGAACTGGAGCGGCACGGCGCCATGGGTTACAGCATCGTCATGGTGGCCGAAGGGGACGATCCGCCGGGCCTTCAGTACATCGCACCCTATGCCGCCACGACCCTGGCGGAGTATTTCATGCACGAAGGGCGCGACGTCCTTGTCGTCTATGATGATCTGACGCGGCATGCACTGGCATACCGGCAGCTGTCCCTCCTCCTCCGGCGTCCGCCCGGTCGCGAGGCCTTTCCGGGGGATATTTTTTACGTTCATTCGAGACTCCTGGAAAGAGCCACGCACCTGAAACCGGAACTGGGCGGCGGATCCCTGACCGCCCTTCCCATTATCGAGACAGAGGCTGAGAACATCTCCGCCTATATTCCGACAAACCTGATATCGATCACCGACGGTCAGATCTACCTCTCCCCGGGGCTTTTTCACCGCGGTTTTCTTCCCGCGGTGGATGTGGGAAAATCCGTCTCACGGGTCGGCGGAAAGGCCCAAATCGCCGCATATCGGAAAGTTGCCGGGGATTTGCGGCTTTCTTATACCCAGTTTCATGAACTGGAATCTTTTGCTCGTTTCGGGACCCGGCTTGACGAACAGACCCAAAAGACGCTGGATCACGGCAGACGGGTTCGGGAAATCCTCAAGCAGGACCGATTCAAGCCAATGACCGAAAGCGAGCAGATCGCCGTCCTTCTGGCCGTGACCCGGGGGCTCATGGATGATCTGCCCATAGACGCCATGGCGAAAATGGAGCGGGCCATCGTGGAACAGATCCGAAACGATCCCGGCGCCGTTGAAGCGGTCTTGACCGCCGGGGGCGGAGGTGACGGTGTCTGGGAGGATCTCGTTTCGTGGTTGAAGACGGCAATTGCGGCGACAGGAGGCGATGATGCAGACATTGGAGGCCCTGGGAAGGAAAATCCGGACCGCCCACGACCTGCTGGGGGTGGTCAAGACCATGAAGAGCCTGGCCGCCGTAAGCATCCGGCAGTATGAACGAGCGGTCGAATCCCTGGAAGCGTATCGTCGCGTCATTGACGCCGGCTGGCGGGTCCTGTTGCGCCATGGCGTAGCAGATGTTCGTGAAAGTCCCTTGAAGGGAGCCGTGTGCATGATCATTGCTTCGGATCAGGGGATGTGCGGACAGTTCAACGAGGCAATCCTGAAGCACGCCCTGGCACAGGCTCCCGGGCTTGCGGGAGAGGGATCGGAACTCGCCTTCTGGACCTTTGGAGAGAAACTTCGAGGCGCCCTGGCCGATGCCGGGTATCGGGATCAAGGCCATTTTGCCGCTCCCGGCAGCCTTTCCACCATCCACGAGAAGGTTCGGGCGGTGATCCAACGGATTGAGCAGTGGCGATCGGAAAAGGGAACCGAACACTTTTATATCTGTCATAACGTGGTCATCGAAAGAGGCGGCTATCGACAGGTCTGTGTCCGGCTCCTGCCCTTGGACAGGACGTGGGCGCTTGCCCACGCCAGGGAAAAATGGCCCGGCCGGTGTATCCCCATGCTTGGCCTGCCGGGGAATCTCATGTTCAAACATCTTTTGCGACAATACCTGTTCGCTGCGTTATTCCGCGCCTTTGCCCAATCCCTGGCCGGTGAAAACGCGGCGCGACTGATGGCCATGCAGGCGGCCGAAAAAAACATTCTGGAGCTTCTCGACAATCTTCAGGCCGGTTTCCGGGAATTGCGACAGAATTCCATTACCGACGAACTCCTGGATATCATCTCGGGGTTCGAGGCCTTGAACGACGAAAACCCCGCCCTGTAACGAAAAACGATTCCTTTTGATCGCTCTTTTTGCTGCCCGGGTATCCGCGCACTGCGGCGGTGCTCAAGGCGGCCGTGCGATGCATTACCGGTGTTCGCGGGTTTTTGTAAAAACGACCTCCGGCCACTGTTCCGCCACGAATTCGATCCGCCATTCCCCATCGGCCAGAAAGGTCAGGTTCCCTTCCGCATCCAGCGCCAGGTGCGCCTGGTTGGCCCGTTCGAAGGCCGAGAGTCGCTTCGGGTCGTCGCACTTCACCCAGCGGGAGGCGACATAGTCCACGTGTTCATAAACGGCATCCACGCCATACTCGGCCTTGAGCCGCGCCATGGTGACGTCGAACTGCAAAATGCCCACCGCCCCCAGGATGAGGTCGCTTCCCATGAGCGGGCGAAACAACTGAACCGCGCCTTCCTCCACCAACTGCGTCAACCCCTTCCTGAGTTGCTTGGATTTCAGGGGGGATTTCAGCTGTACGCGGCGAAAATGCTCCGGGGCGAAATTCGGGATGCCGGTGAAGCTGAGCGGCTCTTTTTCCGAAAAGGTGTCGCCGATTTTGATCGTCCCGTGGTTGTGAATGCCGATGATGTCGCCGGGCCAGGCCTCCTCTACGGCAGTGCGATCCTGCGCCATGAACATGATCGGATTGGCGATGAGGATATCCTTGTCGATGCGGTGGTGACGCACCCGCATCCCCTTCTGAAATCGGCCCGAACAGACGCGCAGGAAGGCGAGCCGATCGCGGTGGGCCGGATCCATGTTGGCTTGAATCTTGAAGACAAAACCGGAAAACGGCTCTTCCCCGGGAAAGACCGTTCGGGTTGTCGCCTGTCTGGGAAGCGGTCCGGGTGCGATCTCCACAAAGGTGTCCAGGAGCTCGCGCACACCAAAATTGTTGACGGCGCTGCCGAAGAAGACCGGAGTCTGGCTTCCTTTGAGGAAATCCTGAAGGTCAAACGGGTTGGCCGCCCCCTCCAGCAGGGCCACGTCCTCCCGCAGTTCATCGGCCTGGCGGCCCAGGATCTCGTCCAGTATCGGATCGCCGAGGTCCCGGATGGTGACACTGTCGTCGGGGAGGCGCTCCCGGCCGGGCGTGAAAAGGGTCAATTCCCTGCGGTGGATGTTGTATGTACCTTTGAATCTTTTGCCCATGCCGATGGGCCAGGACAGGGGCGCGCATTCAATCTGCAAGGTTTCTTCGATATCGCCCAGGATGTCCAGGGGCGGCATGCCTTCACGATCGAGCTTGTTGACAAAGGTCAGGATGGGGGTGTTGCGCATTCGGCAAACCGCCATCAGTTTTCGGGTCTGGGTTTCGACCCCCTTGACGCTGTCGATGACCATGACGGCGCTGTCCACGGCGGTGAGCACCCGGTATGTGTCTTCTGAGAAATCCTGATGCCCCGGGGTGTCCAGAAGATTAATTTCGAAATTGCGGTAATCGAACTTCATGACCGAGCTGGTCACCGAAATGCCGCGCTCCCGTTCGATAGCCATCCAGTCGCTGGTGGCGTGGCGGCTGGCCTTTCGGGCCTTCACCGATCCGGCCATTTGGATAGCCCCGCCGAAGAGCAGCATTTTCTCTGTGAGGGTCGTCTTGCCGGCGTCCGGGTGACTGATGATCCCGAAGGTGCGCCGGCGGTCGATTTCCTGGTTTTGTGATTTGGAGGACGGGTGATTCATGGTGTTGATTTTTTTCCTGCTTGTTAAAACGGGCGTTCGCGGCGGCCGTCAATATTGATCGAAGCGGCGCGGTATGCCGCGCAACCGTTGGGTTGACGAAAACGAGTTGAAACTGTCGGGACTTCAGGCGGGAACGTGAAACCGGATCTCCGCCGGTTTTTCCCGCATGATATTGATGATTTTCAGGGTGGTGTCGTGCTGGATACCGCGCTGTCGGGGATGGACTTTTTCATGAGGTGAATCATGCCGATCGGTTATGGAATAATAAGGTGATATGTTGAAAAAAGATTCATGTATTGTGTTTCATAAAGGGTATGGCGACATATGTCAAGTCAAGCCATTCCATCCCGCCGTCGGTTCATGCCGCATATCTTTCAGGACCGCTGCTTTCGGTTATATCGGCGCAGTTGAATGGAATCCATTGTTTTTTTATCCTCCCATGGTTATAACCACCGTGATTCAACCCGGTGTTCAGGGTTTGTTGCCATTATTGTGATACGAAGTTGAGGCCATTATCGGTATTGCCGAAGGGAGGATTACCCGGCGTTTTACCTTCTGCCGTGCCGGAGATCCTGAAACAACCGTCTATCCTCGCGTTGTTTGTCGAGGGGATTGAAGAAAGGAGAAACCCCACCATGAACCCTTTTAAAATGATGGCCTTTCTGCTGGGCGTTTTTTTGATGCCGGTCGTAACGGCCGCGGAAAACTGCCTCGACATGGACGCTTGTATGACCGAGGCCGTGCGTTCTGCGGCGGAGGATACCACTATCGGCGAATTGAGACGGCGGTGCGAGGCCTGCATCGAAAGCCAACGGGCCGAAAGCCCGCCTCTGGATGCTGAGCGTTTGTCCGATGAAAAGCCGTCTCCTATTGACACACGGATGAAAGAAGAGGCGGAAACCCGACAGATCGGGTTTGCCCTGACGACGCATCGCCCCAATTATGTTCTGCCCTTCGTTTACAACCATTCCCCCAACACCAGTGTCTACCCGGGGGACCTGTCCGAGGGAGACGTTGACAACACCGAAGTGAAGTTCCAGGTCAGTCTCAAATATCAGTTGATCGACAATATCTATAAAGACAACTGGCATGTCTATGTCGCCTATACCAACCTTTCCTATTGGCAGGCCTACAACAGTGACTATTCAAGCCCGTTTCGGGATACCAACCATGAACCCGAAGCGTGGCTGCAATATGATACCGACTGGGAACTCTTCTGGGGGATCAAGAGCCGGATGATTCAGGGGGGCTTCTCGCACCAGTCCAACGGACGTACCGAGCCTTTCTCCCGCAGCTGGAATCGGATTTTTCTCAACCTGGTATTTGAAAAGGAAAATCTCGCCGTTTCCATCAAGCCCTGGTACCGCATCCCGGAAGACGATGAAGACGACGACAATCCGGACATCGACCGGTATATGGGATATGGTGAACTGAATGCGGCTTATAAATGGGGGGACAACACCTTTTCCCTGGTGTTCCGGAACAACCTGAGAAGCTCCGGCAACAAAGGGGCCGTCGAGCTGGGATGGAGTTTCCCCCTCTACAAGAAGCTTAAAGGATATGTCCAATACTTCAACGGGTACGGCCAGAGCATCCTGGACTACAACGATTCGGCCAACACCATCGGCGTCGGCCTGGCGCTTTCGGATATCCTTTGAACTCAACTTTCGACTTTCATAGGCACCTCTATCCGTTATCCTGTCACCATCATGAAAGTCGAAAGTTAAACTTTTAATACGTTTTGCAGGGCTCACCCTCAGGCGGCCAACCTGGCCGCGATGGCGGCGACGTGTCGGCCCTGAAACCGGGCGGCGTCCAACTCGTTCCGGCTGGGCATCCGCTCACCCGAAACCCCGGCGATGGTTGATGCCCCGTAGGGGGATCCTCCGGTGATCTCGTCGATGCGCATCTGACCCTGAAAGGTGTAAGGCAAGCCCACGATTACGAAGCCGTGGTGGAGGAGCGTGATGTGGAACGAAAGAAGGGTCGATTCCTGTCCCCCGTGCTGGGTATTGCTGCTGGTGAAGACGCTGCCCACCTTGCCCACGAGGGCGCCATTGGCCCACAGCTGTCCCGTCGCGTCGAGGAACTGGCGCATCTGCCCGCACATGTTGCCGAACCGAGTGGGTGTCCCGAAAATGACGGCGTCCGCCTCGGCCAGTTCCGCCACGGTGCAGACCGGAATGTGGGCCATGGCCTTCTGAGCCTCCAGAGCCCCCATTTTTTCGAGGACGTCCCGGGGAAGCGTTTCGGGCACCCGCCGCAGCACCGCTTCCGCGTTGTCGATCTCCCCGACCCCCATTGCCACGGCCTCAGCCATTTTGTGAATATGTCCGTAGGCGGAATAATAAGCGATAAGCACTTTCATGATGCAACCCTCCTTTGTAGGGAGATTGTCGTGATTTGGAAAGTGAAAAGAAGCCGTCCGTTCTGTTGAAGCCCTTCCATGCCGGTGATTCAAGCGGCGACGCGAAACCATACTCTCAGATCAAAACGCTCCATCCCGAACGCTTCCAAGGCAACGCGGACGACATGATCCTTCTCGAGGCCCGGCGGAAAAGGAACCTGAACCGATATGTTTCTCACGATCACACCGCTGCCCCGGCAGTGGCGGCACCTGTGGAAAAATCCGCTGCCGGCACCGCGACAGGAGGGGCAGACATCGGGTGCGGGAACCATGATGGCCACGCTGCCGCCCGACATCGCCTGCTCCCGGGTGAGGGGCACCTCGACGCTCACATCCTCGACACCGCCGAACTCGGTGTGGCTTCGATGGCGCCGGCTCGTCCTGAAGTGTTGGCGAGGATTTTCAAAGATCACCCCAATGGGCGCGATGCCCGGGGAAGCCGTCTGGCGCCGTCTTGGGATAAGTGGTTCCGGGCCCGGGTAAGATGCCGGTTGCGATTCGCGTCGATGCGGTTGCGATTTCAGGTTTTTCTCGTATGCTTTTCGCCTCTGGGCGTCTCCCAGAACGGTGTAAGCCTCCTGAATCTGCCGAAACGCCTCGCTGTCGCCTTCAAAGTGGTCTGGGTGATACGTTTTGGCCAACCGGCGGTAAGCGGATCGGATCTCTTCAAAAGAGGCATCGGTCGTGACGCCGAGAACAGCAAAATAACTCCTGGCCATAACCTCACTCCCTCAAATATCCTTAGCCGCAGCCCCGGGAAAAGGGGTCTTGGGTCGGAGACATACGCGCAGCCGATCTCCCTCGACACCGGCCTGTGAAAGTCGAAAGTTGAGTTATCTTTTTTCTAAAAAATAATGAATTCGGAATGTGTGTCAAGAGATGAGGCGAGATAATCCGAGGCGGTTCGAATGTGAATCGACAGGCGGTACACGGCGTCGATAAAGCGGCTGTCTCCGCTCTTTCAGATCATATCAGGATCACAAAGTGGTTGCCGGAAAACGGTTTATCCAGTATGAATCTTTTTTTGAAAGGACAGGGTGGATTCCCGTGAGATTCATGGAAGAATATCGCGATCCGGAGATCGCCCGACAGCTCATTTCCCGGATTGGCGCCCAGAGCCGAAAACCCGTCCGATTGATGGAGGTTTGCGGTACCCATACCATGAGCCTTTTCAAGAGCGGCATCCGAACGGTGCTGCCGGAAACCGTCTCGTTGATTTCCGGACCGGGGTGTCCGGTTTGTGTGACGGATCCCGGCGACATCGACGCATTTGTCGACATCGCGCGAACCGAGGGGGTGACCACGGTCACCTTCGGCGATCTGATCCGGGTGCCCGGAACCACGACCTCTCTGGAGCGGGAGCGCGCCGCGGGCGCCGACATCCGCGTCGTTTACTCCGCCGCCGACGCCCTGGTGCTCGCCCGGAACCACCCCGAACGTCGCATCGTATTTCTTGGCGTCGGATTTGAAACCACGGCCCCTACCATTGCGGCTTCCATCGCCTCGGCCAAAGCGGAAGGGCTCTCCAACTATTCCGTCTTTTCGGTTCACAAGCGGATCGTACCGGCCCTTTTCGCTCTCATGGAGATGGATATTCCCATCGACGGATTTCTCCTGCCGGGGCATGTCTCTATTGTAATCGGCGTCGAGGCCTATCGTGCTTTCTTTGAACGGTACCGCGTCCCCTGCGTCATCGCCGGATTCGAGCCCGGCGACCTTCTGGACGGTATCCGCCGTCTGGTTCGGCAGATCGAGACGAAACGGCCCGCGCTGGAAAACGCCTATCCCCGGGCGGTGAATGCCGAAGGAAACCTCAAGGCCCTGGCACTGATGACGTCGGTTTTCACCCGGGTCGATGCCCGCTGGCGGGGGATGGGGCGGATTCCAGAGAGCGGATTGGCCGTGGGGGAGGCGTTTCGCGCCTTCGATGCCCATCGGATCTTCGGCGTTGTTCCCAGGGATGCCGTCGAGCCTCAGGGCTGCGAATGCGGCTATGTGATCACCGGCCGGAAAACGCCTCCGGAGTGCCGTCTGTTCGGCAAGACCTGCTCCCCGGTTCACCCGGTCGGTCCGTGCATGATCTCGAGCGAGGGAACCTGCGCGGCGTACTACCGTTACCATACGAAAGCGGCTGCCGAGAAAAATTCCTTATGAAAGACGATACGATTACCCTGGACCACGGGAGCGGTGGAAAGCTGTCCCATCGACTCATCCTGGACACCGTCCTGCCCGTGTTCGACGATCCCGCACTCCGATGCCTTGACGACGGGGCCGTTCTGGAGACCGAAGGGGGCCGAATCGCATTTTCGACCGATACTTACGTGGTTGATCCCCTATTTTTCCCCGGCGGCAACATCGGAGACCTCGCCGTCAACGGCACCGTCAACGATCTGGCCATGTGCGGTGCGGTGCCCCTGTACCTCAGCGTCGGCATGATCATCGAGGAAGGGTTTCTCCGCCGCGATCTCGATGGGATTCTCGAGACCATGCAACGGGCGGCTCGAGCGGCCAGCGTTCGAATCGTCACAGGGGACACCAAGGTGGTCCCCAGGGGTGCGGTCGACAAAATCTTCATCAACACGGCGGGTATCGGTGTTGTTCCAGAGGGGGTCTGTGTTTCGGGCCGCAACGCCCGGATTGGAGATCGGGTCCTGGTGAGCGGCACCCTCGCCGATCACGGCATGACCATCCTGACCCGGCGGGAGGGACTTCGGTTCGAATCATCGCTCCAAAGCGATACCGCTCCCTTGAACCATATGGTGGCGGATATGCTCGACGATTGCGGAGGAGATATCCACGCGCTTCGGGATCCCACACGGGGGGGTGTGGGAACGTCTCTCAACGAAATTGCCGAATCGTCCGGTGTGACCATCCGGATTCATGAGGATCGCATCCCCGTCAAGAGAGCCGTGGCAGGTCTCTGCGAACTTCTGGGGATCGACCCGCTTTACGTCGCCAATGAAGGAAAACTCGTCGCAGTGGTTGCCCCTGAGGCGGCCTTTCGCGTTCTTGACAGGATGCATGCCCACCCCATGGGAAGAGACGCCCGCATTATCGGAGAGGTGACGGCGGCCGATATTGTGCCGGTGATCATGACCACCCGGATCGGTGGGACACGAATCGTGGATATGCCCACCGGCGAGCAGCTCCCTCGGATCTGCTGAATTGCCGAAACCGTATCGGATCCATACTGGAATACCCTATAGTGGCGAAGGATACTTATAATGCGGATATTTGTCTTTTTTCAAAACACATGAAACGGTCTCAACCTTCGACCTCAACTTTCGACTTTCATAGGCCGGTGCCGGGAGGATACGGCCCGCGCCCCACGCGGTTTCGTTCAAGTGCCGCTGATATGATTGACAGTTGTCAAGAAAAAAAAGTTCACCGACCTTCCTTTTTCCGCGGGAAAAGGATTATTACAAGCGTCTCTCCAGGCCATTGGTAGAGGCGGGA
>NZ_JBFXGG010000073.1:0-14275 GCF_050178255.1 Desulfococcus sp.
ACATAACCACATAAACACATAACCACTTATAACCCAAATCCCGCAATCCCCTCCCCCCATTTCCCCCCACCGCCAAAGCCCCCCCTTTTTTCTCTTGACAGTCTTCGCGGCTTTGCATAAAACCATAAGCGATAACAATGTTATTCATTCAAAAATACCTTTGGGTCTTTTTCTTTTTTTATTCC
Source organism: Desulfococcus sp. (assembly GCF_050178255.1). NCBI lineage: Bacteria > Pseudomonadati > Thermodesulfobacteriota > Desulfobacteria > Desulfobacterales > Desulfococcaceae > Desulfococcus > Desulfococcus sp. The sequence continues at coordinate 186 of NZ_JBFXGG010000073.1, forward strand.
ATTTTTTCGAATTGTTAAACATAAAAACAGGTCGAAACGCCATTTCCCGCGGGAATCAAAAAGGATGTCGGTTTTGAAGGGAGCGCCAGACCTCAACCCTTGTAACGCATTATTTTTTCCTGCCATTGCCGTGACGGGTCAATTTAATGGATTGGACAAGCAGTAACGATGGTAGATGCATTTAATCCGGATATTCACGATCGTCTCGAAAAAGCCGTGCTGGAGGTTTTTTCCAAATCGGATTTTCACAAGGCCAGCATCCGGGACGTCGCCAAGAAGGCGGGGGTCAGCTTCACGACCATCTACAAGCATTACGGCAGCAAGGAGCGGCTTGTCTTCGCCTTTGTCGACGTCTGGCTGGGCAAACTGACCGACCGGATCGTCGACCATCTCCAGGGGATCGAGGATCTCAAGGAAAAGCTCCGGAAGGTCTTCTGGCTGCAGCTCGATTACTACGAGCGCCACACGGGGCTGGGGCGGATCCTTTTCATGACCCTGCCCATGAAGACCTGGATGGCGGACGAGACCTTCCAGCAGCGGAAGATGATCGACCTCCTCGTCGACGTGCTTCGCCAGGGACAGCAGGAAGGCATCCTCAATCCCCACGTCAAGGCCGGGGTCCTCCTCGACTTCATCATGGGCTTTGTCCAGCGCACCTTTTTCATGTGGATCCTTCGCGGACAGAAGGAGAGCCTGTCGGAACAGGCCAACACCCTTTTCGAGATGGTATGGCGGGGCATAACCAATCCCGATATCAAAGAGAAAGCGTGAGCAGGGTCCCCGTCTCGAGGGCGTCCGCCCGCGCTTCGCTTCTTAAAAACGCCCCTGGGGCGAAAACGGTTAACCTTAATTGATTCAGGAGGAAGGCATGAAGATACTCAAAATCGATCACCTGGGCATCGCCGTCAACAGCATCGACGACGGCAAAAATTTCTGGTCGGAGGTTCTCGGGCTGAAATTCGAGGGCGCCGAGACGGTGGCGGAACAGAAGGTTACCACGGCCTTCTTCCCGGTGGGCGAGAGCGAGGTGGAGCTTCTGGAGTCGACGTCTCCGGACGGCCCCGTGGCCAAGTTCATCGAAAAGAAGGGGCAGGGCTTTCAGCATGTGGCCTTTCGCGTGGAAAACATCGAGGAGGCCCTTGCGGAGTTGAAGGAAAAAGGCATTCAGCTGATCGACCAGAAGCCGAGAATCGGCGCCGGCGGGGCGAAGATCGCCTTTCTGCATCCCAAGGCCACCGGCGGCGTGCTGGTGGAGCTGTGCCAGAGAGACTAACCTGAACCGTCAACCCCGAAGGAGCGTCACATGTCAGAACATCCGAACAAAAAGAAATGGGAAGAAATCGCCAGTAAGCAGATGAAGGGCAAATCCCCCGACACCCTCGACTGGATGACCCCCGAAGGCATCAAGGTCAAGGCCCTCTACACCGCCGAGGATATCGAAGGGCTGGAGTGCGTCAACACCCTGCCGGGCCTGGCCCCTTACGTCCGGGGTCCCATGGCCACCATGTACGCCGGCCGCCCTTGGACCATCCGCCAGTACGCCGGCTTCTCCACGGCCAAGGAGTCCAACGCCTTCTACCGCAGGGCCCTGGCCGCCGGCCAGAAGGGCCTCTCCGTCGCCTTCGACCTGGCCACCCACCGGGGCTATGACTCGGACCACCCCCGGGTCTCCGGCGACATCGGCAAGGCCGGGGTCGCCATCGACTCCGTCGAGGACATGAAGATCCTCTTCGACGGCATCCCCCTCGACCAGATGTCCGTCTCCATGACCATGAACGGCGCGGTCATCCCCATCCTGGCCGGGTACATCGTCGCGGCCGAGGAGCAGGGGGTCAAGCACGAGCAGCTCACGGGAACGATCCAGAACGACATTCTCAAGGAGTACCTGACCCGGAACACCTACATCTACCCGCCCGAGCCCTCCATGCGGATCATCTCCGACATCATGGCCTTCTGCTCCAGGGAGATGCCCAAGTACAACACCATCAGCATCAGCGGATACCACATCATGGAGGCCGGCGCCAACAGCGTCCTCCAGACCGCCTTCACCCTGGCCGACGGCGTCGAGTACGTCCGGGCGGCCATCAAGAGCGGCATGGACGTGGACACCTTCGCCCCGCGCCTCTCCTTCTTCTTCGGCATCGGCATGAACTTCTTCATGGACATCGCCATGCTGCGGGCGGCCCGGTTCCTGTGGCACCGGCTCATGAGCCAGTTCAACCCGAAGAACGCCAAGTCCTCCATGCTGCGAACCCACTGCCAGACCTCGGGCTGGAGCCTCACGGAGCAGGATCCCTACAACAACATCATCCGGACCACGCTGGAGGCCCTGTCGGCGGTCCTGGGCGGGACCCAGTCCCTCCACACCAACTCCTTTGACGAGGCCATCGGGCTGCCCACCGACTTCTCGGCCCGCATCGCCCGAAACACCCAGATCGTCATCCAGGACGAATCCCAGATCTGCCACGTCATCGACCCCCTGGGCGGCTCCTACTATGTCGAGGCCCTCACCGACAGCATCGTGAAGGAAGCCCAGAAGATCATCGACGAGATCGAGGAACTGGGCGGCATGGCCAAGGCCATCGAGTCGGGCATGCCCAAGATGCGCATCGAGGAATCGGCGGCCCGCAAGCAGGCCCGCATCGACCAGGGCCTCGACGTCATCGTGGGCGTCAATAAATACAAGCTCCCCGACGAGAAGATCGACTTCGAGGTCCGTGAGGTTCCGGCCTCCGTGCGCGACGAGCAGGTGGCCCGCATCAACGAGATCAAGGCCACCCGCGACAAGGCCGCCGTGGAGAAGGCCCTGGCCGACCTGACCCGGGCGGCTGAAAGCGGCGGAAACCTCCTGGAGGCGGCCCTGCCGGCGGTCCGTGCCCGGGCCACCGTGGGCGAGATCTCCGACGCCATGGAAAAGGTCTTCGGCCGGTTTGTCGCCACCACCCGCTGCATCTCGGGGGCCTATGCCTCTGAGTACACCCGGAACGCCGACGTCATCGAGGGTCTTCGCAAACGGACCGAGGCCTTCCTCGAAAAGCAGGGCCGCCGTCCCCGGATGCTCGTCACCAAGATGGGCCAGGACGGCCACGACCGCGGCATCAAGGTGGTGGCCAGCGCCTATGCCGACCTCGGCTTCGACGTCGACATCAGCCCCATGTTCCAGACCCCTGAAGAGGCGGCCAAGATGGCCATTGAAAACGACGTCCACGTGGTGGGAGCCTCCAGCCTGGCCGCCGGCCACAAGGCCCTGGTGCCGGCCCTCATCGAGGAGCTCAAAAAGGCGGGCGGCGAGGAGATCATGGTCATCGCGGGCGGGGTCATCCCCCCGGGCGACTATGACTTCCTTTACAACGCCGGCGTCAAGGCCGTCTTCGGCCCCGGCACCCCCATCACCGACTCGGCAAACAAAGTGCTGACAATGCTCGAAGAAAAGTATATGAAGTGATGCTGATGGCTGAATGAAGGCTGAAGGCTGAAGGGGTGACCCGGCCTTCAGCCCGGGGCCGGGGCGGAAATGCATACGTCCCCGGCCCTTGATCACCTGAACACTTAATCACTTAACCACCTTTTTTTATGTTCAAAGATCCCGAATACTACGTCCAGGGCGTGCTGGACCGGAACCGATTGATGCTGGCCCGGACCATCACCCTCGTCGAAAGCACCCTGCCGGCCCACCAGGAACTGGCCCGGGCCGTCATCGACCGGCTCCTGCCCCACACCGGAAACGCCGTCCGGCTCGGCATCACCGGGGTGCCCGGGGCCGGCAAGAGCACCTTCATCGAAAGCTTCGGCACCCGCCTAACCGACAAGGGCCACCGGGTGGCGGTGCTGGCGGTCGACCCCAGCAGCACCCGCAGCGGCGGGAGCATCCTGGGGGACAAGACCCGAATGGAGAAGCTCGCCGTCAACGACAACGCCTTCATCCGCCCCTCCCCCTCGGGCGGGACCCTGGGCGGCGTGGCCCGCAAGACCCGGGAGACCATGCTCGTATGCGAAGCCGCCGGGTTCGACGTGGTCATCATCGAAACCGTGGGCGTCGGCCAGTCGGAGACCACCGTCGCCTCCATGGTCGATTTCTTCCTGGTGCTGATGATCGCGGGCGCCGGCGACGAGCTCCAGGGCATCAAGAAGGGGGTCCTGGAGGTGGCCGACGCCATCGCCATCAACAAGGCGGACGGCGACAACGTCATGCGCGCGGAGATGGCCCGGAAGGAATACCAGGCCGCCCTGCACCTGCTGATGCCCGGCAGCCCCAACTGGTCTCCCCCCGTCCTCACCTGCAGCGCCCTGACCCTGGACGGCGTGGACAAGATCTGGGAGACCGTCCTGGACCACCGGGACAAGCTGACCCGGAGCGGCGAGCTGGCGGCCCTCCGGAAAAAGCAGGCCCTGGACTGGATGGCCTTCCTCTTGGACGAGGGTCTCCGGGGATGGTTCTTCGGCGACCCCGAGGTCAAGGCCGCCCTGCCGCGCTTGCGAAAGGACGTGGAGAACGGCATCCTCTCCCCCACCGCAGCCGCCGCGGAACTGCTCGGGCGGTTGAAATGAAAAAAAGTGGTTAAGTGGTTAAGTGGTTAAGTGGTTAAAGCCGAGGGCCAAAGCCCTCGGCCCCCTAAACACCTAAACACCTAATCACTTAATCACTTAATCACCTAAACACCTGAAACCCGGCCGAAGGCCCGTACCTTCAGCCTTCAGCCTTCAGACTTCAGTCTGGCCGAAGGCCCCCCGCCTCCGGCTCAAATAAACGATGAAAGGATGGGAAGATGGGTAATGTTGCAGACAAGATTCAGGATCTCAAGGATCGGAAGGCCAGGATTCTGCAGATGGGCGGCGAAAAGGCCGTGGCCAAGCACAAGGAGAAGGGCAAGCTGACCGCTCGGGAGCGGCTGGATCTCTTCTTCGACAAGGAAACCTTCCGGGAGGTGGACGCTTTCGTGATCCACCGGTGCGGCAATTTCGGCATGGAGAAGGTCGAGATCCCGTCCGACGGCGTGGTGACCGGCTACGGCAAGGTGGACGGCCGGACGGTCTTCGCCTTTGCCCAGGATTTCACCGCCCGGGCCGGCAGCCTGGGGGAGATGCACGCCAAGAAGATCTGCAAGGTCATGGACATGGCCCTGAAGGCCGGCGCGCCCTTCGTGGGATTCAACGACTCGGGCGGCGCCCGGATCCAGGAGGGGGTCGACGCCCTGTCGGGCTTCGGTCAGATATTCTACCGCAACTCCATATCCTCCGGCGTCATCCCCCAGATCTCGGCCATCATGGGCACCACCGCCGGCGGCGCGGTCTACTCCCCGGCCATGACCGACTATATCTTCATGGTCAAGAACACCAGCTTCATGTTCATCACCGGGCCCCAGGTCATCAAGGCGGTCACCGGCGAGGAGATCAGCTTCGAGGACCTGGGCGGCGCCAGCGCCCACAACGAGAAGAGCGGCGTCTCCCACTTCGCCTGCGAGTCCGAGGAGGACGCCATCGACAAGATCAAGAAGCTCCTCTCCTTCCTCCCGTCCAACAACATGGAGGATCCGCCCATCGTCGACACCGGCGACCGACCCGACCGCATGGACCCGGCCCTGGACACCCTCATCCCGGACAACCCCAACCAGTCCTACGACATGCGGACCGTGATCGCCGCCATCGTGGACAGCGGCGACTTTTTCGAGCCCCACGAGCTCTACGCCCCCAACATCCTCATCGGGTTCGCGAGGCTGAACGGGCGGACCATCGGCATCATCGCCAACCAGCCGGCCTACATGGGCGGGGCTCTGGACATCAACGCCTCGGACAAGGCATCCCGGTTCATCCGCTTCTGCGACGCCTTCAACATCCCCATGCTGACCATCGCCGACGTGCCCGGCTACCTGCCCGGGTCCGACCAGGAATGGGGCGGCATCATCCGCCACGGCGCCAAGCTGCTCTGGACCTATTCCGAGGCCACCGTGCCCAAGCTGCTCCTGGTCACCCGCAAGGACTACGGCGGATCGTATCTCGCCATGTGCTCCAAGGATCTGGGGGCCGACATGGCCTTTGCCTGGCCCACGGCCGAAATCGCGGTCATGGGCGCGGCCGGTGCGGCCAACATCATCCACGCCCGCGAGATCAAGGCCGCCGAGGACCCCGGGGCCAAGCGCAAGGAAAAGATCCAGGAATACGAAGACCTCTTCTCCAACCCCTACCGCGCGGCGGAGCGGGGCTACATCGACGACGTCATCATCCCCAGCGAGACCCGGCCCCGGCTCATCGACGCCCTGGAGGCCCTCTGCGGCAAGCGGGAACTCCGGCCGCCCAAGAAACACGGCAACATCCCGCTGTAGTCCCCGACCCGGGACACGAGGCCGAGGATGACCCGAAACCGAAACGAAGGAGTCGGCATGAAAGAGAACGACACGAACAGGAAAAAAATCACCGCCGCCCTGTCGGCCGTAGCGGCCTATATCAAGAGCGGCGAGGAAATGGCGGCCATGCAGGGGCCCCCGGCCGAAGCACCCCCGGCGCCGGAAAAGCCGGCCCCGATGCCTTCCCTCTGGGGCGTCGGCGGCCGCCAGGACATCATGCAGATGCGCAACCTGATGCAGATGAAGGCCTTTCACGTAAAAAGAGGCTGAAGGCCGAAGGGATTTAGGCTGAAGGGAAAGGACGGAACACCGTAACCCCCCGCCCTTCAGTCCGCAGCCAGCAGCCGACAGTCCAACGCCTATAAAAACAGGCTGAAGGCCCAAAGCCCCGGCTCTTCGATCCGCGACGGCAGGCACTTGACCGCCTGACCCCCTGACACGCAGCATCGAGCCGGAGGCCCGGTCTTCAGGCGATACACCTTTCATAACGGGAGAATACACATGAGCGACCAAGTCAAGATGACCGAAATGAATTACAGCCCCGACCGACCCAAGGCGGAGAACCCCATCAAGATCATGGACCTGTCCCTCCGCGACGGACACCAGTCCCTCTTCGCCACCCGCGGCCGCACCGAGGACATGATCCCCGTGGCCGAACTCATGGACGAAGTCGGCTTCTGGGCGGTGGAGACCTGGGGCGGGGCCACCTTCGACACCATGCACCGGTTCCTGAACGAGGACCCGTGGCAGCGGCTCCGGACCCTGAAGCGCTACTTCAAGAAGACCCCCTTCTCCATGCTGCTCCGGGCCCAGAACCTGGTGGGCTACCGGAACTACGCCGATGATCTGGCCGAGGCCTTCGTGGAGCGAACCGCCGAGAACGGCATGGACATCTTCCGGACCTTCGACGCCCTCAACGACTACCGCAACTTCGAAACGGTGGTGAAGGGGATCAAGAAGGCCGGCAAGCATTTCCAGGGCTGCATCTGCTACACCATGACCGAGCCCCGCCTGGGCGGCGAGATCTACAACCTCGACTACTACGTCAACAAGGCCAAGGATCTGGAGGCCATGGGCGCCGACTCCATCTGCATCAAGGACATGGCCGGCCTCATCGCCCCCTACGACGCCTACAACCTGATCAAGGCCCTCAAGGCGGCCGTCAAGCCGCCCATCCACCTTCACAGCCACTTCACCTCGGGCATGTCGCCCATGAGCCACCTGAAGGCCATCGAGGCGGGGGTGGACATCATCGACACCTGCATGACGCCCTATGCCTACCGCACCTCCCACGCCGCGGTGGAGCCCCTGGTCATGGCCCTTCTGGGCACCAACCGCGACACCGGGTTCGACATCAAGAAACTGGCCCGGATCAACGAGATCCTCGAGAAGGAGGTCATGCCCAAGTACAAGCACCTCCTGGACGACAGCAAGGTCTCCGTCATCGACATCAACGTGCTGCTCCATCAGACGCCGGGCGGCATGCTCTCCAACCTGGTCAACCAGCTCCGGGAGATGGACGCCCTCGACAAGATCGACCAGGTCTACAAGGAGCTGCCCAGGGTCCGCAAGGAGCTGGGCGCCATTCCGCTGGTCACCCCCACCAGCCAGATCGTGGGCATCCAGACCGTCAACAACGTCCTCTTCGACGACGAGAACGAGCGGTACAAGATGATCACGGCCCAGGTCAAGGACCTCTGCTACGGCCTCTACGGCAAGACGGCCATCCCCATCGATCCCGAGGTTCAGAAGAAGGCGCTCAAGGGCTATTCCCGGGGCGAGGAGCCCATCACCTGCCGCCCGGCCGAGGTGCTGGAGCCCGAGCTGGAAAAGGCCCGTGAGGAGATCGGGGACCTGGCCAAGGACATCGACGACGTGATCCTCTACGCCATCTACCCGGTCACCGGCAGGAAGTTCCTCAAGTGGAAATACGGCGTCGAGGCCCCGCCCAAAGAGGTGCTCCCGCGAACCATTGAGGACGTGAAGAAGGATGAGGAGCTGATCAAAAAGGCCAAGGCCGGACTCCTGGTGGAGAAGGCCCCGGCCAAGGATGTGCCCGAGAAGGGCGAGGCTACGCGGAAGTTCAACGTCTTCGTGGACGGCGACTACTTCGCGGTGGAGGTGGACGAACCCGGCGGGGCCCCGATCATCGCCTACCAGGCCCCGGCTCAGGCCGCTCCCGCAACCCCTGCCGCGCCCGCGGCACCGGCGGCACCCACAGCCCCCGGAAGACCGGCGCCCGCCGCGCCGGCCCCACCCGTGAAACCGACGCCTGCCGCGCCGGCAGCCCCGAAGGCCGCGGCCCCGGCGCCTGCACCCGCGGCCCCGGCACCCGCTGCGGACGCCTCCGGCACGCCGCTCACCGCCCCCATGCCCGGCATGATCGTCTCCTATGCCAAGAAGGTGGGCGACGCCGTCAAGAAGGGCGACACCGTGGTGATCCTGGAGGCCATGAAGATGGAAAACGCCCTGCCGGCGCCCTGCGACGGCACTGTCAAGGCCGTCAATTTCTCCAGCGGCGACTCGGTGGCCAAGGGCGCGGTCCTCTGCGTGATCGGCTGACGTTCCTCAAGCAATGTCCGGGGCGACCGGCCGCGCTGCCGGCGCCCCGCCCTCTACCCAACCCGACAGACAAGAAAGCAGGGAGATCATGAAGATCCACGAATATCAAGCCAAGGAATTGTTCAGAAAACACGGCGTCGCGGTGCCCGAGGGCGGCGTCGCCTTCAGCGTCGACGAAGCCAGGGCCGTGGCGGACAAGCTCGGCCGGTTTCCGGTGGTGGTCAAGGCCCAGATCCATGCCGGCGGCAGGGGCAAGGGCGGCGGCGTCAAGGTCGCCAAGGACGCGGGGGAATTCGACGCCTATGCCAACCAGATCCTGGGGATGACCCTGGTCACCAAGCAGACCGGCCCCGAGGGCAAGCGCGTCAAGAAGCTCCTCATCGAGGAGGGCCTCAACATCGCCAAGGAGCTCTACCTCAGCATCCTGCCCGACCGGAGCACGGCCAAGATGGTCATCATGGCCAGCGAGGCCGGCGGCATGGACATCGAGGAGGTGGCCGAAAAAACCCCCGAGAAGATCATCAAGGTCTTCGTGGATCCCCTGCTGGGCCTCATGCCCTATCATCTCAGGTCCGCCGCCTTCGGGCTCAACATCCCGGCCGAGGCCATGAAATCCTTCACGACCCTGTTGAAAAACCTCTATCACATGGCGGTGAACTACGACTGCTCCATGGTGGAGATCAACCCCCTGGTCCTGACGGCGGAAAACACCGTCATCGCCCTTGACGCCAAGGTCGACTTCGACGACAACGCCCTCTACCGCCACAAGGACGTCGTCGAGTATCGCGACCTGGACGAGGAGGACCCCACCGAGGTCGAAGCCTCCAGGTATCAGCTCAACTACATCCACCTCGGCGGCGGCGGCAACGTCGGCAACATGGTCAACGGCGCCGGTCTGGCCATGGCGACCATGGACTGCATCAAGTTCGCCGGCGGCAAACCGGTCAACTTTCTGGACGTGGGCGGCGGCGCCAGCGCGGAGCAGATCGAGAACGGCTTCCGCATCCTCCAGGGAGACCCCAACGTCAAGGCCATCCTCATCAACATCTTCGGCGGCATCCTGCGGTGCGACCGTCTGGCCAACGGCGTGGTTCAGGCCGCCCGCAAGGTCGGCATGCGCGTTCCGGTCATCATCCGCATGGAGGGCACCAACCTGGAGGAAGGCCGGAAGATCCTTGCGGATTCGGGCCTCTCGCTGATCAACGCGACGGATCTCAAGGACGCCGCCCGAAAGCTGACAGAAGTCATCCAGTAACGCAACCACCACCGTAAGCCAGTGAGGACACCACAGTGAGCATACTCGTCAATAAAGACACGAAACTTTTGGTACAGGGGATCACGGGAAAGGAAGGCCAGTTCCACACCCGCGCGTGCATCGAATACGGGACGAAGGTCGTGGCCGGCGTGACGCCGGGCAAGGGCGGCATGATGATGGACGACGTCCCGGTGTTCAACTCCGTCAGGGAGGCCGTGGTCAGGACCGGCGCCAACGCCGGCATGATCTTCGTGCCGCCCCCCTTTGCGGCGGACGCCATCATGGAGGCCGTCGACGCCGAGCTCCCCCTCATCGTCTGCATCACCGAGGGCATTCCGGTCATGGACATGCTGAAGGTCAAGAACTACATCAAGGGCAAACCCGTCCGCCTCATCGGCCCCAACTGCCCCGGCATCATCACGCCGGGCGAGTGCAAGATCGGCATCATGCCCGGCAAGATCCACATGCCCGGGAAGATCGGGGTGGTCTCCCGCTCCGGGACCCTGACCTATGAAGCGGTCCATGCCCTCACCCTGGCGGGCCTCGGCCAGACCACGTGCATCGGCATCGGCGGCGATCCGGTGAACGGCACCAACTTCATCGACTGCCTGAGCCGTTTCCAGGAGGACGACGCCACCGAGGGCATTGTCATGATCGGTGAAATCGGCGGCAGCGCCGAGGAGGACGCCGCCGACTACATCAAGGCCAACGTCACCAAGCCGGTGGTCGGCTTCATCGCCGGACTCACCGCGCCTCCGGGCCGCCGCATGGGCCACGCCGGCGCCATCATCAGCGGCAGCAGCGGCACGGGCCAGAGCAAGGTCGCGGCCATGAAGGCCAACGGCATCACCGTCTGCGAGAACCTCGCCTACCTCAAGGACGTCTGCGCCGAAACCTTCAAGTAACCCTCCCCCGTCCCCCCCTCCCCGCCCCCCGACGGCGGGGAGACGGCGGCCGGAGGGCGGAGCCCAGGGGTCGGAGGACAGAGGTCAGCGGTCGGACCCCCATCCCCCTGATCATATAATCACTAAAAACCTTAAAACTCTAACACCCTAACACCTTTTATGCACGAAATGGGCATCGCCATGCAGATTGCGGAGATCGCCGCTGCCGCCATTCCGGCGGACATGGCCGGGAAGCGCGTGGAGCGGGTGCGCCTGCGCGTGGGCAGGCTGTCGGCGGTGGTCCCCGCGAGCCTCAGGTTCTGCTTCGACGTGGTCGCCCGGGACACCCCGCTGGCGAACGCCGTTCTCGACATCGAGGAGATTCCCGTCACCGCGGTCTGCGACGACTGCGGACACCAATGGACCGCCGACCAGCCGCACTTCATCTGCCCCCGCTGCAACGGGGGCGCCGTCCGGATCCTCTCCGGCCGGGAGTTGGAGGTGACGGCGATAGAGATAGAAGAATAGGCTGAAGGCTGAAGACTGAAGGCTGAAGGAAAAACAGGGCAAGGGGGAGGGGTGGTGGTTAGGGTTTTAGGGTTTTAGAGTTTTAGAGTTTTATGGTTTTATGTGATTATGTGATTATGTGATTATGTGATTGGGTGGATGGCGGTGCGGCTGAAGGGTATAAAGGTACCGTGCGTCGCGAACGCACCCCTTCAGTCTTCAGCCTTCAGCCTTCTTTTCCCTCACCCTCTCCCTGATCCAGTCCACCCAGGGATCGAGGCCGTCGCCGGTTCTGGCCGAGAGTTCGAATACCGGCATGCCGGGGTGGACCTCGTGGATATAGCCCACGGCCGCCTCCCGGTCGTAGTCGAGATAGGGGAGGAGGTCCGTCTTGTTGAGGACGGCGGCGTCGCACTCCCGGAACATGAGGGGATACTTGACGGGTTTGTCCTCCCCCTCGGTGACGCTGAGCACCACGGCCCGGGCGTTTTCGCCGATGTCGAACTCCGCGGGGCAGACCAGGTTCCCCACGTTCTCCACGATCAAAAGATCCAGAGCCGAAAGGTCGAGATCCTCCGCGGCCTTCTCGATGACATGGGCCGCCAGGTGGCAGTCCCCGCCAAAGGCGTCCGTGTTGACCTGAACGACGGGAACGCCGGTCACGGCCAGCCGGTCCGCGTCATTCGCCGTGCAGATGTCCCCCACGATCACGCCGCAGCGGATGCCGGGCATGAGGCGCGCGATGGTCTTTTCCAGAAGGGTCGTCTTCCCGGATCCCGGGGAACTCATGACGTTGAGAACGAACACGTTGTTGTCGGCGAACCGTTCCCGGTTCCGAAGCGCGTTGGCGTCGTTGACCCCCAACACCTTGCGAACGATTTTGATTTCCATGGCAGCATCCTGTGGCGGCCCTTTGGGCCGGGGTTCATATACATTTGTTCAAAACATCATCCAGTTCCCGGATGGCACCACTGTAAAAATGGTCGGTGTCGGGGATGACGGTGCATCGGGCGTCGGGGTTCCATGCGGCGGTCATCCGCTGCACGCGGTCTGCCGCCGCAAAGTCGTCGTCGTCGCCCACCACCACCAGATCCAGGCAGGGGATGGGGCCCACATCCCCGAAATCGAGGAAGTTGACGGGGGGCGACACCATGATCATGCGGTGGAGGTCTGGGCAACCGATTCGGGCGTTCACCCAGGCCCCGAAGGAATAGCCGGCCAGATCGAAGCGGCGGACCCCTTTTTCAGCGAGGAAGGCCAGGGCGGCTAAAACGTCCTCCCGCTCTCCGACCCCGTTGTCGTGGGTCCCCTCGCTTCGGCCCGTTCCCCGGAAATCGAACCGGAGGGTGGCGAACCCCTTTCGCTGGTAGGCCAGCACCAGGGCCTCCACCACAACGTTGTGCATGTCCCCGCCGTAGAGGGGATGGGGATGGGTGACCACCGCCCCCTTCTCGCCCCCGGGGTGAAAAAGCCCTGCCAGCTGCATTCCGCCGCACGTGAAAAAGATTCTCTTTTCCATGATACACCTCCAGGATACAGGAATCAGGCCGGCCGTTTTTTCCGCCGCCTGCGCCGGGATTTGGGTGCGGGCTTGCGCGGCTTCCGGAGGGCGGTCAGCACCGCCAGGATCTCCTCGCCAAAGGCCTCCCGCTGCCACGTTTTCAGTTCGTCGACGGCTGAAAGGGCCGCCGCGTCGCGGGGGTGGGTCACGGCCAGTACCGTGAGAAGCGATTTGTTCAGGATCAGGGTGGGGTCGATGTCAAGGTCCGCCGCCTTTTGATCCCGCCAGGTCTTGAGGGCCTTGACCCTTTCGGGGACCCGGGGCGACAGGGTCGGGGATTTCGTGTGGGGGTAGTCGGGCAGCGCCTCCTCGGGCAGTTCCATGGCCTCGCGGACCCGCTCCACCACTGCATGGCCGTACATCTCCAGCTGCTTCCGGCTGAGCCCGCCGGCCCGCTCCAGCTTTGCCGCCGAGGTGGGCCGGACCTTGACGATCTTCATGATGCTGTCGTTGCCGAACACCTTGAAAAGAGGCCGGTCCTTCTTTTCGGCGATCTCCCGCCGAAGCCGGAGCACGGCCTCGAGTACGGCCAGGTTCCGGGGGTGAAGCCGGCCGGCGCCCTTGAACCGGAGAAAGAGGGGCTCCCCGTTCTCGGGCAGAGACCGGACCTGGGTGAGCAGACGGCACTCCTCCTCCACCCACTGCAGGCGGTCCTTTTCCCGGAGGGCTGCGGTCAGGCGCTCGGCCAGGGGGATGAGATAGCGGGTGTCCGATGCGGCATAGGCGAGCATCTCCGGCGGCAGGGGCCGCCTGGACCAGTTTTTCTTCTGAAACTTCTTGTCGAGGCGGACGCCGAACTGGCTGCGGATGACGGCCTCCAGGCCGCTCTCCTGAAACCCCAGGAACCGACAGGCGATCTGGGTGTCGAAGAGGTTTTCGATCTCGATGCCGAAGTCCCGGTGAAGGGATCGGACGTCGTAGTCCGCCCCGTGAAAAATCTTGCGGACGCCGGGATCCGCGAAAATGGGCCGGAGGCCCGA
>NZ_JBFXGG010000074.1:0-14091 GCF_050178255.1 Desulfococcus sp.
GGACCGATACCCGGCACCAGGTTGTTCGGCTCGAAGGCCGCCTGCTCGATCTCGGTGTGAAAATCGTCGGGGTTGCGGTTCAGGGTCAGGCGGCCCACTTCGTGCAGGGGGTAGTCGGCGTGGGGCCAGACCTTGGTCAGGTCAAAGGGGTTGAACCGATAGGTCTCGGCCTCTTTGAAGGGCATGATCTGGACTTTCAGGGTCCAGCTGGGGTAATCTCCCCGCTTGACGGCATTGAACAGGTCCCGGCGATGGTAGTCGGCATCCTGGCCGGCGATCCGGTCGGCCTCTTCCTGGGTGAGGTACTCGATGCCCTGGTCGGTTTTGAAATGGTATTTCACCCAGAAGCGCTCGCCCTTGGCGTTGACCCACATGTAGGTGTGGCTGGTGTAGCCGTTCATGTGCCGATAGCTTTTGGGGACGCCGCGATCGCTCATCAGGATGGTGACCTGATGGGCCGTCTCGGGGGACAGGGTCCAGAAGTCCCACTGCATGTCGTGGTCGCGAAGGCCGCTGTCCGCCCGGCGCTTCTGGGAGTGGATAAAATGCTGGAACTTCATGGGGTCGCGTACGAAAAACACAGGGGTGTTGTTTCCCACCATGTCGTAGTTGCCCTCGGTGGTGTAGAACTTGAGGGCAAAACCGCGCACGTCGCGCCAGGTGTCGGGACTGCCGCTTTCGCCGGCCACCGTGGAGAACCGGGCCAGCACGTCGGTCTTCGTGCCGGGCTGGAACACCGCCGCCTTGGTGTAGGCGCTGACGTCCTGCGTCACCTCGAAGTAGCCGAAGGCCCCGGAGCCCTTTGCATGGGGCTGGCGGTCCGGAATCATCTCCCGGTTGAAGTTGGCCATCTGCTCGATCAGATAATGGTCATGCAGCAGGATGGGGCCGTCAGGTCCGACAGTGAGGGAGAATTCGTCGCTGGCCACGGGTATCCCGGCGTCGGTGGTCGTAAATTTGCGG
This sequence comes from Desulfococcus sp., assembly GCF_050178255.1. Classification (NCBI taxonomy): domain Bacteria; kingdom Pseudomonadati; phylum Thermodesulfobacteriota; class Desulfobacteria; order Desulfobacterales; family Desulfococcaceae; genus Desulfococcus; species Desulfococcus sp. The sequence goes on from NZ_JBFXGG010000074.1 coordinate 964, forward strand.
TCGTCATTTGTCATGGCGTTGCCTCCTTTGTTTTTGGGTCAGCTTTTCTCTGCTTTTGCAATCACCGCACACACCGAAAAAATCAAGGCGATGACTCCGTATTTCGAATCCTGTGTCGTCTGCAATTCTGGTGGTGATGTCCTTGAGCGGCCCCAGGTCCAGATCGATCACCTTTTTGCACCGAATACAGATGACGTGGGGGTGGGGAAAGGGTTTGCCGCCTTCGTACCGTTTGCTCCCGCCGGGAATGGATATCTCGAGAATCTCGTTGATCCTTTTGAGAAGATTCACCGTCTTGTAAATGGTGGCGATGCTGGTGGTGGGAAACTTCCGCTTGACGATCTCATGGACCTCTTTGACGGAGGGATGCCCTTCGCCGGCCGCCAGAACCTCCAGAACGGCCATCCGTTGCGGCGTGAGCCGGAACTCCAGCGCTCTCAGCTTCGAGACCATCTCCTCCATACGACTCAGGCTGTTTTCGGAATCGGAATGTGTGTTCATCGCTTATTAAAAAGAATATATCTTAAAGAAGAATCATTATCCATAACGCTACAGGATGCGCTGTCGCTTGTCAAGCGGAATTCATTTCTGCTCATTGTTCGGTATTGACAGGCCGGAAGCGGAAGGCTGAAGCCTGAAGGCGTACACCTTTAATCCCATAGTCGCTCAACTTTCGACTTTCATAGGCCGTATCCTCCCGGCACCTCTTTCCGGTCATCGTCATGAAAGTCGAAAGTTGAAATAGTCACTTAAAACCATAACACTCTAAAACCATAAAACCATAAAACCATAACACCCTCTAAAACCCCTCATGAAAGACTGAAGCGGATGTGCCTGCGACGGACAGCGGACTCATGCCGCCGAATTCAGGAAATCGATCACCAGTTCATTGAATGTGTCCGCCTGATCGAAATTGGCAAGATGGCCCGCTTTTTCCAGGATCTCCAGCCGGGAGCCCGGGATGAAATCCTTCATCGTCTTCGCATTGCCGACGGGAAGGGCGGCGTCTTCGCGGCCCCAGATAATCATCGTTGGAATGCCTGACCCGCCAAGCGCTTTGATTTCGGCTTCCAGGGTATTGAAAAAATCCGCCCGTAGAATGGCGAGCAAGGCTTGGGTGGTCCCTTCAATCTTTTGAAAGCCCATGAGATTCCGGTAAATATCCTCAGTCAGGGCGCCGCGGTCATGAATCCAGATATCCGCCAGGTTCATGCGCCGGATCCTATCCGTAGGCAGGGACAAAAGAAACTCCGCGACGCCCTTGAGCCTGAAAATCTTCGCCTGAAAGGGCAGTCGGGTGGGGATGCCGCTTGCGTCGACCAGAACAAGCTTATCCACGCGATCGGGATGCCTGAGCCCTAAAACGATGGATGTCCCGCCGCCCATGGAGTGCCCTATGAGCGACGCGCTCTGGATATCGAGGGCGTCCAGGAACAGCCGGATCTGCTCTTCGAAGAGGTCGTATCCGTATGCGATAGGTTCCCGGGTGCTATAGCCGTGCCCCCACAAGTCCGGCGCGTATACCTTGAAGTGCGCCGCCAGGGCGTCGAGATTTTTGATCCAGGAGTGATGGTCCAGATTGAAGCCGTGAATGAGGACGACCGGCCGCCCTCGTCCCCGTTCGATGAAGTGAGTCCGTCGGCCGGCCAGGTCGATGAAGCGGCCTTCGGCGTATTTTTCCGCCCAGGCCTCAAGCGGTTGACTGTTCCAGGGAACGAAGCGATGCATCAGGATACTCCCGCATTGATCGGAGCGCTTTCGTAACGGGCGGCATGTTCTTTGCCGACCGCCAAAACCTTTCATTAAAGAGAATGCATCCTAAAGGAAAATAATTCTCCGCAACGGTAAAGGGTGGGGTGTTGTTTGTCAAGTGGTTATGTGATTAGTGCTTCAACCGATCCGAGGGGCGGTCCCAAAATTTCCAAGAAAACGACGTTTTCTTGGAAGGTGATTATGGGGTTAGAGGCGTGTCCCTGAAGTCTTCGGCCTTCGGTCTTCAGTCTCCAGCCTCAAGAAAGCGTGCGGGGCGCGGGTCATACCCTGCCGCTGCCGATCCGTGAACGGCGAACGTTGCGTTATCTATTTGTATATGGCCCGGAGCCCGTTGGCCGTCACCAGAAGGCTGGTGCCCATATCTGCGAAAACGGCCATCCACATGGTCGCCTGGTCCATGAACGTCAGGGCCAGGAATATCGCCTTGATGCCGATGGCCAGCGTGATGTTCTGCACCAGGATAGCGTAGGTGGACCTGGAGAGCCTGACGAAGCGCGGGATCTTCCTGAGGTCGTCGTCCATCAGGGCCACGTCCGCGGTTTCGATGGCGGTGTCCGACCCTGCCGCGGCCATGGCGAACCCGATGTCGGCCTTGGCAAGGGCCGGGGCGTCGTTGACGCCGTCGCCCACCATGCCGATCTTGCCGTTGCCGTCGAGCGCAGCCACCGCAGTCAGTTTGTCTTCGGGCAGGAGGTCGCTTTTGAAGTCGTCCACCCCCGCCTGTTCGGCAACGGCGCGTGCCGTGTGGGCGTTGTCGCCGGTCAGCATCAGGGTCTTGATCCCGAGCTGCTTCAGTTCCCTGACGGCCTCGATGCTGCTCTCCCTGAGGGTGTCGGCCACGGCGAAGAGGGCTTGCACGCCCTTCCCGTTCACCAGCGCCACGACGCTCTTCCCCTCTTTTTCCAGGCGGGAAATCCGTTCTTCAAGATCAGGGGAGCTCATTTTCAGATCTTCCACCATGCGGTAGTTGCCCAGGTACCAGGTCTCGCCGTCGACGACGCCGCTGACGCCCCGGCCGGGGACGGCCGTAAATTCATCGACATGGGGCAGGTCCACCCCCATTTCCGCCGCGTTCCCGGCAATGGCTCTGGATACGGGATGGTCGGAGCGGGCCGCGATGCCGGCGGCCAGAATAACCGCCCGGTGTCCGCCGATGCCGCCCAGGGCGACGAAATCGGTCTGCTTCGGCCTGCCGTGGGTGAGGGTGCCGGTCTTGTCCAGTGCCAGCCGGTCGAGGCGCCGCCCCTGCTCGAGGAACACGCCGCCCTTGATCAGGATGCCGTGGCGGGCGGCTGCGGCCATACCGCTGACGATGGTGACGGGGGTGGCGATGACCAGGGCGCAGGGGCAGCCGATCACCAGAAGCACCAGGGCCGTATATACCGATGTGGTCCAGACGCCGCCCATGAATACGGGCGGAACGACCGCCGTCAGGAGAGCCGTGAGAAACACGGCGGGCGTGTAATACCGGGCAAACTGATCCACAAGGCGCTGTACGGGCGCACGGGTGCATTGCGCCGCTTTCACCGCATGGATGATGCGGGCCAGGGTAGAGTCGTCCGCTCCGGCCGTCACCTGAAATTCAAAGGAACCGGAGGTGTTGATGGTCCCCGCATAAACCGTGTCGCCCGCAGTCTTTTCCACGGGCATGCTCTCGCCGGTGATGGGGGCCTGGTTGACGGCCGACCGGCCCTGCAGGATAACACCGTCCAGCGCAACGCGCTCACCGGGCTTCACGCGAACCCGGCTGCCGATGGAGATCTGTCTGATGTCCGTTTCCGCCCACGCGCCGTCGGGACGCTGTACGGTCGCCTTCCCGGGGGCCAGGCTGAGCAGATTTTTGACGGCGTTTCCGACCCGCTCCAAGGACTTGGCTTCAATGGCCTCGGCCAGGTTGAACAGCACCATGACCATGGCCGCCTCGGCGTATTGCCCGATGATGAGCGCGCCGGTCACGGCCACGGACATGAGAGCATTGATGTTCAGGTCCAGGTTCCTGACCGCGATCCAGCCTTTTCTATAGGTGGTCAGTCCGGCGAAAAGGACGGCGACGACGGCAAAAACCATGGAAAGCCATGCCGTGATGTCCACCCCGTCGACGGCCGGAGCCTGCGGATCGATGCCGAACGGGATCAGATGCCCTGCTTGAAGGCGTTCGACGGCTTCGGATGCGGCGGCGAACACGCCGGCGATCGCCAGTTTCATCCAGGGAATATGGGGCTCGGGAACGACGTCGGTTTTGCCGGATGCCGTCGCCCCCGCATCCAGACCCAGGGGCTCCGGCGTCATGCCGATACGATTCAGGACCGCCTCGATGGTGTCTGTGGACGACAGTGCGTGGTTGACGGTGAGCACCCGCTGCATCAGGTTGAACTCAAGCCCGGTGATGCCGGGCATTCGTCCGAGCTTTTTGCGGATCAGGGCCTCTTCCATGGGACAGTCCATGTTCGCGATACGGTAAACGGCCCGTGTCGCCGACACCCCGCCGACGGCGGAAAGATCAACAGGCGCCTGACAGAGGCTGTCATGACCGCCGCAACCGCAGCCTTCAGGGGTTCTCCACCGACGGTGTTGCCCGGCATCGTTGCATTCGGTTCCATTCGGTACGCTGCAGGTGCATAACGGGGTCAAGGTTGCATCGCTCATGATATTTCTCCGTCAATGGTTTGTAAAAATCGGCAAGGCACGAATGCGTCCATCTTTCTTTCAGAATAAAGATAATGTCTATAGCCGCTATAGGGTCAAAGCGTTTTTTAAAAAAAGCGCAAGTTTCGGCATTCACCGGCTGATGAATACCGAAATTGAAATGCCCGGCCCCTTTCCCGGGTGGTTTTGACAATCAGGGGGGGCTGTCGTTATTATGGGATTGATGATTTTGCTTAACTTCCGGTGTTTGTGAGAGGGTAAGGGGTTACGGTTTTATGGTTTTATGGTGATTATGTGATTACAGGCATACGCCTTCAGTCCTCAGCCTTTAGTCTCATATCGTTTTTACGGAGGAAAAATGAAGATCGGCGAACTGGCGAAGAAGACCGGATGCAAGGTGGTGACCATCCGGTATTACGAAAAGGAAGGGCTTTTGGCCGAGCCTGAAAGAACAGCTGGAAACTACCGGGTCTACGGCAGAAAAGACCTGGAACGCCTGGAGTTTATCCTGCATTGCCGCAGGCATGACATGAAACTCGGGGAAATCCGGAAGCTTTTGACTTACAGGGACCATCCCCGGCAGGACTGCACCTGGGTGGCCGGACTGCTCGACGCCCATATCGGGAACGTGGACGAGCAGATCCGATCCCTTCAGCACCTGAAGCACCACCTGAAGCAGCTTCGCGGGCGTTGCGCGGGCGGACACAGCGGCGAAACCTGCGGCATTATGCAGGGGCTCGAAAATCAGGAGCTCTGCTGCGCCGCATGCGAACGGGAGCATCCGATCGGATAACGCTTCAAACGGATGTTGCGGATATGGGCAAGACTGTCCTTCCGTTTACATTCGATTTGCGATCATCATCCGTTTTCGCACGCTGCGTCGGTTTCACACCTGAAGGCATCATTTCAATTGATGGGTCATCCAGAATTAACCATCCTCCAATGCGCGTTTAACATTTTTTCTCCGCGGTTGGTTCCCGGGTTTCTGTAGGGGCGGACCTGTGTGTCCGCCCTGATGTCCCGGCAGGGGTCAGCGCCGCCAGACCATCAGTTTTGAAAACAGGGATTTTGCGAAGGGTGTCAGCCGGGTGCGGTTGTAGGCGTCTCCCAGTTGCCGGATGCTTTCCGCCTGGGTCGGGTAGGGATGAATGGTGTCGGCGATCCGTTTGAGACCCAGCTTGTGGGTCATGGCAAGGGTGATCTCCGAGATCAGGTCGCCGGCGTTGGATGCCACGATAGTGGCGCCTATGATCTTATCCGTCCCCTTGCGGACGTGCACCCGCGCGAAACCGTTGGTGCGGCCTTCGAGAATCGCACGATCGACCTCGCGAAATTCCCGGGTGAAGGTTTCCACCGGGATGCCTTGCTCCCGTGTCTGCTTCTCGTAAAGTCCGACATGGGCGATTTCGGGTTCCGTATAGGTGCACCATGGAATGGTCAGGGCGCCGGCTTTGGCGCGGCCGAAAAAGAGGGCATTGCGAATCACGATGCGCGCCATGAAGTCGGCCGCATGGGTGAACTGATAGGGCGAGCAGATATCTCCGGCCGCAAAGATGTTGGGCTGGGAGGTTTGCAGCCGGTCATTGACCTGCACGCCTTTTTGGGTGAAAGCGACACCGGCCGCGTCCAGCCCCAGGTTTTCAACGTTCGGCGCACGACCTACGGCCACCAGCAGTTGATCCACCACCTCGTCGTAGCCTTTGCCGTGGGACTTCACGGTGAGGCGGATTTTATCGCCGTCGGCTTTGGCCAGCTTCAGTTCTTTGCCGCAGCACAGCAGTTTCACCCCGTCCTTCAGCATGGATTCCAGGACGATGCCGGAAGCGTCGGTGTCTTCACGGGGAAGGATGCCGTGCAGGGTTTCCACCAGGAACACCTCCGCGCCGAATCGGGCGAAGGCCTGGGCCATTTCGCAACCGATGGGGCCTGCGCCGATGACGGCCAAGCGCCTGGGCAGTTCGGTCAGGGAAAAGACGGTCTCATTGGTGAGATAGGATATTTGATCCAACCCTTCAATGGGCGGCGCCGAAGCCCGTGCGCCGGTGGCGATGACCGCCTTCCTGAAGGCGAGTCGTTCGCCGGCGACCGCCAACGTGTCGGCGTCGACAAAACGCCCTTCACCGATGAACACGTCAATTCCCAATTCGGCGAACCGCCGGACAGAATCGTGGGGGGCGATGGACGCCCGGAGGCGACGCATCCGCTCCATGGCCTGACCAAAATCGATGCTCACGCCTTCCGGGACATGCACGCCAAAGGCGCCGGCGTCCCGGACCGCTGCGGCGGCCCGTGCGGCTCGGATCAGGGCCTTGGACGGCACGCAGCCTGCATTCAGGCAGTCGCCCCCCATCAGGTGGCGCTCGACCAGGGCGACTTTCGCCCCCAGCCCGGCGGCGCCGGCCGCGCAGACCAGGCCGGCGGTACCCGCACCGATGACGACGAGATTGTACCGCGAAGCCGGCTTGGGATTTTTCCAGTCCGGGGGGCGGACATGGAACACCAGTTCTTGATTGTAGGCATCCCAGGGACTGATCACGGTGTTGCCTTTCCTGTTGTCTGACATTGCTGCCTCCCAAGGCCGGATTGCGGCGCTTCAGCTCGGGTTCACTTCCCGTTCAGCGACCAGTCGTAATCAAGATATTTTACGGAATACCCGCCGACCTTCAGATAATCGCCTGCCGTTGCGGGGAGATACCGGCTGCAGAAATTCGCTACGGCGCGTTCCGTATCATCCAGCCCGGTAAATCCGGACGACGGCGAGAATTCGCCCACAAAATCCTCCCCGTACCATTTGAAGACAGATGAAAAATAGACCGTATTCCGACTGCGGTCGATGCGGAAACCGGCCGGGCTTGCGAGAAACCGTCGTGTCTGGTCGTCGAGCTGCGCATCCAGTGACGGGCCGACATAAGCCTCGCTGCGCAACGGCGGACAGCTTTTTGCGGCGCAGACCAGCGCCAGATGAATGCGCGGCTCGTCGTATTGCTTGCGGATGATGTCGTGCTCCAGGTTGTCCAAGGTGATGGTGCCCCCGAAAAGCCGAACCGCCGGCTGGGACCACGGCCCTTTGAAAAAGCCGCCGATATCCTTGATGCTGTCGACCGGGTAGTGGTTCAGGATCAGTTTCAAGGTGGCCGCATTGTACAGATTTATCAGGAACGCCAGCCGGTCGGCTTCCCCCCAGGCGTTGAATGTCGCTTCCGAAACGCCGGCGACGCCGTCCAGGTAGTGATCCAATGCGCCGCCGTCGGCTTTGAGGCCTTTGTAATCGACCCGGCCGTCGGTGACGAATCGTTTGAGCAGCCTGTCATAACCGGCGTGGGTCCTGTCGAAATCCGCTGCACTTGCAGAAAGCGCCGTAAAACAGAATGCCGCGGATATCAGCGCTGCAATCAGACGATTGATGAGGCATGTGTGCGTGTGGGTTTTCATGGCGTCTTCAGCTCCTTTCGACCCGCTGCAGGTCATTATCGGTTTTGGGGGAGAGCGGTGCCGGCTGCCTGCATAGCGCGCTCTCCATTTGACCGTTTCGTCGGTTGAATCGACGATTCCTTGCAATGAGTTTCACGATGAGAGGATGTGCTGCGCGAGTCGCTTCTATTCGGGTCGCCGTCATTCAGTCTCGATGCAGCGTGAGCGGTCAAGTTACGGCGCTCGATTCCATATTTTTTGATTATAACGCGACAACCAACCCCGCGCAAGCCTCAGCCTGATGGAGACAAAGGGCATGGCGGCAGGCAACCGGCCATGATCCGGGCCCACGTCGAAATCCTCGGCGCCTTCTGGAAACCAAGCGTTGAAAATGAGTCCGATATGATGTAGCCTCGAAAAAAAGCCGCCACGGCGACCATCCATTTTAAACGAATAAATTTTCAACTTTTTTATCAGAGGTTTATCGATGATCACCCTGTCTACCGATTATATACGCAAAAACATTGCCCCTTCCGATCTCATTTTTCATCGCGGCCTGGATCTCTACCGGAACGGCGCGTTCGCCTGCGTGGACAGCGACCCCGGAACAGGTCGGTTCGTATATGATGTCGACGGTCGATACGGCGACTACACCACCCGCGTGCAACTCCTCCCGGACGACCTGACCACCTCCTGTGACTGCCCTTTCCCCGGGAAGGGATGCAAGCACACCATCGCGGCGCTTCTGGATGTGGAGCAGAAACTCAAGGGATGGGAACAGCTGGGTCGGGATGAAAACCGACAGAAGCGCAAGGCGCCGCCGGACGACGTCTGTCTGACCGCCGACGAGATCCGGGAACAGGCGCTGGCGGACCGGAAAAAGCGCGCCGGAAGCGAAGGGTTCACGGTAGTCTGGGGAGACATGCTCAAGGGCGAGCACACCGTGGAAACGGTGAAGGGCAAGCAGTATCTCGTCACCCTCCACGATCCCCCGGCAGGCAAGGGGCACTGCACCTGCCCGGATTATGAAACCAACCGCCTCGGCACCTGCAAACACCTTCTCTTCCTTCAGCATGAAGTCCGGCGCGACAAGGCGGCCGTCGCCCGGATCGCCTCCGAGCAATTTCCGTTCGTGGACATCTACTGGGACTCCGTCCGCCGGCGCCCCAGACTCTTCTGCGAGCGCCCCGAGGGCGAGGTCCGGGATGCCCGGGAACTCTGGCGGGATTTTTTTGCGGACGACGGCGACTATCTGCGGGAGCGACCGGCCGATCTCATGGCGCTTCTGCGCCGCCTGGACGGCAACAAGCGGGTCCGCTTCCAGGAGTCGCTCCTGAACCGCATCGAACACGACCTCCTGGATGCCGAACTCGCGAAGATCCCCGAGGACATCTCCCCGGCCCTGGGTCGCATCCGGGCCGATCTCTACCCTTACCAGGTGGCCGGGGTTCAGTTCGCCCTGCGCAAAAAAGCCGCCCTGATCGGCGATGAAATGGGCCTGGGCAAGACCCTCCAGGCCATCGCCATAGGGGTCATCAAGAAGGAGCTGTTCGGTTTCAGCCGCATTCTCGTGGTCACCCTGTCATCCCTCAAGGAGCAGTGGAAGCGGGAGATCGAGCGGTTTGTGGATGAAAAGGCCGTCATCGTGGCCGGAAACCCCATGCAGCGACGGGCCGTTTATGACGCCGACGACAGCCTCTTCAAGATCACCAACTACGAGGCGGTGCTCCGGGACGTCGACGTCATTTCCAGGTACAATCCCGACCTCATGATCCTGGACGAGGCCCAGCGGATCAAGAATTTCAACACCAAGACCGCCGACGCGGTCAAGAACATCCGCCGTAGACACGCCCTCGTCCTGACGGGGACGCCCCTGGAGAACAAGCTGGAAGACGTCTATTCCATCGTCCAGTTCCTCGACCCCTACCTGCTCTCCCCCCTCTGGCGGTTTGCCGCGGACCACTTCATGCTGAGCCGGCAGAAAAAGGGGCAGATCCTGGGCTACCGGAACCTGGACCGCCTCCATGAGAAACTCAAAACCATCGTGATCCGGCGTCGGAAGGAGGAGGTGCTGTCGGACCTGCCCGAGCAGATCGTCAACAACTATTACGTCGAACTCACGGACAAGCAGGCGGAGATCCACAACGGATATTTCGCTGCTCTGGTGCCGCTCCTGAACAAGAAATTTCTCACCCCCATGGACATCCGCCGCATCCAGCAGCTTCTCCTCATGATGCGGATGACCTGCGACGCCACCTATCTCGTCGACCGGCAGACCAACATCTCCCCGAAGCTCACGGAACTGGAGGGGATTATCGACGAACTCGTGGTCCAGAACGGGCACAAGGTGGTGATCTTCAGCGAATGGACCACCATGATTTTTCTGATCGGAAAGTATCTCTCCTCCGCGGGCATCAACTTCATCGAACTGACGGGCAAGGTGCCCGTCAACAAACGTCAGGCCCTCATCGACGCGTTTACGAACAATCCGGACTGCAAGGTCTTCCTCTCTTCGGACGCCGGGGGCACCGGCCTCAACCTCCAGGCCGCCGATTGCGTCATCAATTTCGAGCTGCCCTGGAACCCCGCCCGAATCAACCAGCGTATCGGCCGGGTCAACCGCATCGGCCAGAAAAGCCGGTGCATCAACGTCGTCAACCTCATCGCCAAGAACAGCATCGAGGAGAAGATCCTGGCCGGCATCCAACTCAAGACCGCCCTCTTCGACGGCGTTTTCGAAGGTGCCGCGGACACGGTGGAGTTCTCCCAGGCCAAGCGGGCCGAGTTGCTCAACCAACTCCGGGAGATGATGGGCGAGGAGCCCGTTGCGGTGTCCGGCGAACACACGCCTGCCGAGGAACTGCCGGAAGACACGCCCCATTACCTCAATCCAAGGGTCCTGGATGAAAAGGTTCGCGAGGTGGCCTACGATGCCGAAGAGGTTGAAGCGGGGATTCCCGAGGCGGAGCCGGCGCCCGCGGAAGCGGCCAAAGGGGTTTCGGATCGATCCGCCGATGGGACGGCTGCCGGATCGCCTGCCGAGTCATCCGAAAGATCACCCAGACCCGTGGGGGAGGCAGGCCGGCGCGAGGGTGTCCATAGGGATGCTTCCCCGGAGAGGATGACAGAGGTGCTCAACACCGGGATGCAGTTCATCAGCGGCCTCATGGAGATGGCCACCGGCCGGAAGATGACGGGGACTCATGACGACGGCCGCATGGTTCATATCGATCATACCACGGGCGAGGTGACCCTGAAATTCAAGCTGCCGGGGTTTTAGCCGTATCCGAAACCTTTTCGCCGCGAGCGCCATCGGGGACGACCGACTGCAGAAAAGATCCCAGGGGCGCATCGTGCCCGACAGCTTCACCCACGGCACCTCGGCCCAGCGGGTCCGATGGTTCCGGAACGGCCTGGAGACGGGGGACATCAACCAGTGCAACACCTTTGCATCGGATCGGCTGTAGCGAACCGGATGGTGCTGAAAATCGAGCGGGCTGCCAAGACCTTCGCCCGCCGTGCGCCGTGGGCCGTGAAGGTGCCTCCTCTCTTGGGTGGGGGCGTGCCGCCGGTGCCGCGTTTTTACAAAAATCAAACCCGGAACAAATACCCTTCTTACAAATCCCGACTAAAAGAAGCTATTCAAGCGTTTTTTCAATTCTGCCGCGAGGAAGCAGAGATCCGATCCGATCGCCGTTCGGATTGATTGGGAGATATTCTGCTGCCGCACAGGGCATCTTCGGAACAACCAACCAACAGGAGGGATAATGAAATCGGTGAACAGAAGGGAATTTTTGAAGATCGGGGGCACGGGTCTCGCGGGACTGACGTTAACGGGTTTGAATATTCCGATTTTCGCGCCGAAACGGGCCTTTGCGAAATCGTCCGGCAGCGCCTGGAAATTCGGCGTAATGGCCGATACCCAATGGAAAACGGGCATCTATAACGGGATTCCCGTTGAGGATCCGGCATCCTGTGCCACGACAATCATCGACGCCCTGAACGAGCAATTCATTCAACACGGCTGCAAATTTGTCATCCAGGTGGGGGATCTGGTCGATAAAGAGCTTGTCGACGGCACTCGCACCCTGCCTACCCGGGAGGAACATGCCCGGGCGCTTTACAGCAACGGGATCGGCTTTTTCCCGGTTCGGGGGAATCACGAGGCCAGTGCCGTCGCCGCAAACGAAATGCCGATCCTTTTTCCTCAAACCCTCGGTCAGGGACCCCATCTTTTCGGAGCCGACAACGTAGAGAGCCCCGTTCTTTCGGTGCCTTATTCCGCTTCCGACAGCTTGAAGGGGTTGACGTACATGTTTGACTTCAACAATGTCCGATGTGTTCTGATCGACCAGTTTGTCCGGGCCGACGGCAGCAATTATAACGGCGCCAAAAGTTATGCCTACAATGCGGTGGATCAGGTGGCGTGGGTCGATTCGGCACTCTCCGCAAATGGGGGCGATCGTCATGCGTTCGTGTTTGCCCATAAAAATCTCATCGGACAAAACCACAAGGATAACCTTTTCGGAAATGCGTTGACCGACAACCCCGAGGCGCGGGATTATTTTCTCGAAAGCCTGCACAACAACGGCGTCCGCTACTACCTCAGCGGTCACGATCACATGCACCATTACTCCAGGGTGACATCCGGTGGTGACGGCGCCTTCGGCGTCGGCCAGATTATCTGCGCCTCCAACAGCTACAAGTTTTATATTCCCCGCGAAGGGGATGACGATCGCGAAATACCGTTCGACCAGGAGCTGTTCTCCATCGGCTACTACATCTTCACGGTTGACGGCCCCCGGGTGACGGTGGACTTCTACGCCTCCAGCCACGGTTTTGACTATTCCGATGTGAGTTTGAGCGCGCCGCCCTCGCCGCTCTATTTTTATCTGCGCGATACCTTTGGATACAGCCTCAACGGCGATGCGTTCGAAGTTGCCCGGGGGGAATCCTATACCAGGGTGGCCGGCAGCTATAAGAATACAAATGTCAGAATTCTGGCTGGAAAAAACGGCAATAATGAAACCGACTATGTCGGGCGGCCGCTCTCCAAATTCGTGACGACGGGCTGGACGGATTCCGACAGCGTTGACGGTGCCGTGAGCCATATCCTCAGCCTCTGGGGAATGACCGATAATTTAAGCCTGTACGACGAGGCGCTTGAAGGGATGCTGCCCGATGAAAACGAGAGCCGGGAAACCGATATCTATACCCTCTCGATGACCTGCAATGCGCTGAAGGATCAATCGGGCAAAAACCATAAGAACTTTTGCCTCGCCGCAAGGAGCGAATCGG
>NZ_JBFXGG010000075.1:0-14043 GCF_050178255.1 Desulfococcus sp.
CACGCCATCCATTCGTTTGCCAACTGTTTGGGCTGCCACATGCCCAGAATTGCCAAGAGCGCGGAATCCGGTGATATTCACAGCCATGTGTTCAAGGCGCTGCTGCCTTCGGATACGATGAAAAATCCGGTCATACCGAATTCATGTCAAGCCTGTCACAAGCACAAAAAGGATGATCTGAAAGATCTCCAGGAGGATTGGGAGAAACTGGCGCGCCTGCCGAAGCCGATTGGCCAGACCATCGATTTTGTCGAATAAAACACTTCAAAACAGTCCTGCAGGAGTGACCGATGACCGACATTATTCGTATCCGAAGTCTGCTCATAGCTGCGGGGGCGTTAACCCTGGTGGGCGTAATGTCTATCAGCGGCGTAGCCGGAGCCGCGGAAGAGGTTGCATCCGCCATCCGGCGCTATAAGGAGCATGAAGCCAGCACCGGCTACTATGAAGAATACGAGGTCCTGCCTCGCCGCCGGCGTCCTTTTGTTGAAATACCCGGCGTCAGGCGAGGTATTTTTCCTTATAGTCCTGGTGCCGCCAGGGTGCGGATACGCAATCGCCTGGCCGATTCTCACCAAGGCATCAAGTTTTACGCCAACCTGCGCTGTGAAGACTGTCACATTAACGAAACCCATGATATCCATACGACACGGGCAAACCTCACCTGTCGTCAATGCCATGGCGGAGAACCCATAGCCGGTATCGAACACTATTTCTCGTCCATGAATCCCATACGCAGACATGCCTATGTATGCGCCAAATGTCATGAGGGCTCCAGCGTTTCTTTTGCTTCCTATATCGTTCATCAACCCGACCCCGGATCAATGGGAGCCCGAAAAAACTTTCCCGCACTGTACTACACCTATTGGTTCATGCTTGTGCTCCTCATCGGCACATTGGCCTTTTTTATTCCCCATAGCTTTTTGGTGGGGTTAAGAGAATTATTGGAGAAAAAGAGGACGAAAAAAAATGACGGTGACGATGCACATTAAGCGATTCAGTATATCGGACCGCCTGTTTCACCTTTTCCTGATGCTGACGTTCATTATTCAGACCGCAACGGGATTAGGCCGCCTGTTTGTTGCCACAGCGTGGGGGAAGCAACTCAACGCTGTTTTTGGCGGATATGAAAATTCACTTTCCATCCACAAGTGGGTGGGTGTGTTGATGCTGGTCGGTTTCCTGATTCACACCCTTTTTCAGTTGACCCGATTGGATTGGAAAAATCCGGTCAAGAGCATCTTGGGTCCGGACTCATTGGTACCCAATCTTCAGGATTTGAAGGATTTTGTCCAGCAAATCAAGTGGCTTTTCGGTATCGGTTCACGGCCGGCATTGAATCGCTGGGCTTATTGGGAAAAGTTCGATTACTGGGCGGTCTATTGGGGATTGCCGTTGCTGGCAGTTACCGGTCTGATGCTGACGGCGCCGTTGTTGACCAGTCGATTTTTCCCCGGCTGGATCCTGAATATCACAGCGCTCCTGCACAGAGCCGAAGCAATTTTGGCCATCACCTACATTTTTATCGTGCATTTTTTCATCGGCCACCTTCGGCCTTCCAGTTTTCCGATGAATGAGGCTATGTTTTCGGGGAGTGTTTCTGTTGATGAAGCCGAAGAGGAGAAACCGGCATGGGTCGACCGGTTGAGGAAACAAGGCAAACTGGAAAACGCAGAAGCCGTGATGCCGCCCCCCTGGTTCAGGGTAATATACTTCATATTCGGTTATACCGTCCTGATCATTGGCGTCTACCTGTTGATTAACGGTATTATTAACAGCCGTTATATCACCTTGCACTGATTTATCTTCACCAGAAGACAGCGTCCGCTCATATTCCGCTCTCATAGGCTGAAGGGGCCGGAAAAATTAAAAAAGCCGGGACAAGCAGGTCTTAGGGTCGAGCCTGCCTGATCCCGGCATAGAGCAACACTTCATTGAATCAACGCGTTATGTCATGTCTTTACATCATGATGCAGGTTTTGGTGCGAAGGCCGCTGTCCTTGGCGACCGCCTTATAGCACGAACTGCGTTCCTCCATGCTGGTTGTGCAGTAATCACAGGATCTGAGAGCATCCATCATTCTCTTTTTTCCCATTGCACAGCACATGGCGGCTTTATCCTTCCGATATGATGTTTCCACAGCATGTGACGATTCCATAGCAACCTCCTGATAAACTCGATTTCATGACAGTTACTGTCTTTCCCTGTCATGCGTCTTGAATCAAAACATAATATCTGACGACCACAAATCAATCGGGAGGCATTGGATTCGTACAGCAACAACGCGCAGTGAAACCACGGATCCGTGCTGGTGCGGTCGTCATGTTTCGGTGTTCGCCTCCCGGTCCCGCCGTGCAGCCGTCAGCCCATTTGTCGGATCCCCTTCCGACAGCATCCGATTCAGGATCTTACGCTCCTCGGGTCCCGGCACGACACCGCCGATTTCCGCTTCGATCACGGTGACGCCGTCTTCTCTGGTGATCGTGACGGATGCTGTGGCGCGACCTTTTGGGTCGATGGCCGTGATGACCCAGCTGCATGTAATCGTTTCACCCACATATACGGGTCCTTTGAATCGGAAGTTCATCGCGGACGCCAGCCATCCAATCTGTCCGCCGATTTCGGTAACCAGGCTTGCCGCCAGAAGTCCATGACAAATCGGTGCCGGAAAATTCCGTGCTTCAGCAAAACGTGCATCGAAATGAACCGGGTTATAGTCCCGCGATATCCGGGCGAAACGGATAACGTCTTCATCTGTAAAGGTCCGTGAGATTCTGAATGTGTCCCCAACCTGAAGGCCCTCGGCGGCCCGTTCCCTGAAACCTGGCATTTGTCATACTCCTCCGTCGTGCCGGTGATTGAAACAGTGCTGATCCCATCGCGCCGCTTAACCGCGCTTTTCGAATTCGATCGGCATCTTAAAATATTTTTTCCAACCAAGTCAATCCGTACAAGCCCCTGTTGCCGAACCGGCATCAATGCGTTGCAGCAGGGCGTGGGTCCTACCCTTCCGGCACCGACCCATGAAAGTCGGAAGTTACGTTAAACGATGTCCAGGTTGAGCAGGCGCGCACGTCTTTACATCTCTGCTTGACAATTGCCTTTTGACAATATAGGGCATGACCCCATATACTATATTTGACGGGAGGATGACATGGCGTTTTGTGGAACGGGCCAGGACAAGGAACGGCTGATCAAGCGGCTCAACCGCATCGAGGGGCAGATCAGAGGGGTAAGCGGCATGATCGAGAACGACCGGGACTGCATAGAGGTTCTTCGGCAACTGGCCTCGGTCTCCGGTGCCGTTCGGGGCGTCTGGGTGCAAATCGTCGGGGATCACCTGCGGGGATGCATTCAGGAAGCATCATTGCACGAAGGCAACAGAGACCGCCTCATTGATGAGCTCATTGACCTCCTCGGAAAAATCCGATAGCGGTATACAATTACGATAACACAGCTCAACTTTCGACGTTCGTGACGGTGGTTATGTGATTATGTGAGCACGGGAGTACCCCTTCAGACTTTAAAGTTCTTTAGCGTTCTTTGCGTCTTTGCGTGAAAACATCTTTTTCAAGCGCCTTCCGAAAGAAAATCCGTCTCACGCAAAGCACGAAACGGCGCTTTTTAACGCAACTTTCGGTAAAAAGACTATAGACTGAAATATGATGAAAGTCGAAAGTTGAGAATACAGAAAAAGGGAACGGCGATTTCCATGCAAGAAAAAACGATCAGACGGATACGGCACGAGCATAATTTCGACGGCGCCCACCAGGAAAATGAAAAGAAGACGTTGAGCGTGATTATCCTCACCGGCATCACCATGCTCGCTGAAATCATCGCCGGCGTCGTGACAGGGTCGATGGCCCTCCTGGCGGACGGTTGGCATATGGGAACCCACGCGTTTGCGTTGGGCATCACCTACTTCGCATATGTGATGGCCAGACGGTTTTCCGATTCCTCGAAATTTGCTTTCGGCACCGGAAAATTCGGCATTCTGTCGGCCTACACCAGCGCATTGTTTCTGGGGGGCACCGCCCTTTACATGATTGTCGAATCGTTGAGTCGTTTCGTCCATCCGGTGGATATCGCCTTTGACGAGGCCATTCTTGTCGCGATCATCGGCTTTGCGGTCAATCTCCTGAGCATTCGGATACTGAACGGCAAAGGCGGCGAACATCATGGACACGACCATGAGCACGATCACCGTCACGACCATTCTCACCATACGCACGACCATAACCTCCGTGCGGCCTATCTGCATGTCATAGCGGATGCATTGACTTCCGTACTCGCAATTGCGGCGCTGATATCGGGAAAGTTTTTTGGATGGTCTTTTCTCGATCCGGTTATGGGTATTGTCGGCGGCCTTCTGATCGCAAGGTGGGCCTGGGGGCTCCTCCGGAGCAGCGCGTTGATTCTGCTGGACGCCCACAGGGACAAAGACATCCATTCCGCCATTGTCGACGCCATTGAATCAGACGGCGACAGTATTGTTGCGGACCTTCACGTCTGGCCGCTGAATGCCGACGATCTTGCGGCCGCCATTACCGTCGTCTCAAAAGCGCGCCGATGCCCGTCGGAATACGGCTCCCGGCTCTCCCATCTGTCGCGGCTGAAACACACGACGGTTGAGACCCATGTCCACACGGACAAGTTTTGCGCGTTTACACATAACTGATGCCGTATCACTTTTCCCCAATCCCTTGAGCCGAACAAAACCGCTTTCCCCTTTCCTTAATGAGAAAAATGCAGCAATCAATAACGCAACCGTCCACGTTCGTTATGGCGACCGAATAGGGACTGAAAGCTGAAGGGGCACAAAGGCTCCGTTCGTCACAAGCACACCCCTTCAGCCTTCCGTCTTCAGCCTTCAGAGACCGAAGGCGACCACCCCATGATCGGTCATGAGAATACAAGTTCGCGCTCAAATGACGTTGCACACGCATCCCACGGGAAAAATTTCGGCGATGGGGCCCCAGGAATCCGGGATTGACATGTCGCTGCAGCACTGAGATATTGTATTATGATTGCGATAACCAACATTGTCATCTTTTTTGCCGTACTGGTCGTCAGTTACCCGGTCGCGACCATGGTTTTAGCCCTCTTGACCTGGTTTCGAAAGCGCCGGGCCATGAAAACCGAGGATCGCCTTGAACGGATTGAACGGATTGATGCATCCACAGACAGGCTGAAAGACCGACTCTTTATCGTCTTCATCGTAGCGTCATTTTTTGTAATCGCGCCGTTTCTGGCGATATTGCTGATCTTCGGCGAACGATGATCACCCAGGTCGGTTTGTCCGCGCACCGCCGTCGGTCTGCCGCCCACCGCATCCGAGGAACAGCGAAGCGGTACGCCTGAAACGGCATCGCATCCGTCACGATCATGACGCTCGGATTTCGATAATCCAACACTTCACGTCCATCTCCCGCCCGGATCCCATTTGTGCCTTTGTGTCAAGGGTGCGTTACCCTCCCACCTGAAAAACGTTACCGGCGTTAATTCATTATCAGGATTAAGTGATTAGAGGCGTGCCCCTTCAGTCTTCACCCTTCGGTCTTCAGCCTCAACAGCCGGCACCAGGGGATCTGTTTCGGCACAAATCGTGCAGTACCTTGATATTTTCCGATCCGGAACTCACCAGATCGGGTTGCAAAATGTTCGAGCAGAAAAGGGTTTGTCATGATGTCTGTAGAAACCGTCGACACCCTCATTGTCGGCGGCGGTCTGAGCGGTATTTATGCCGCCTGGCTGCTGTCCCGGAAAAACACCTCCTTCGTTGTCCTTGAAGCGCGTGAGCGCATCGGCGGCAGGATTCTATGTCCTGGGTACCAGGGGTTTTTCTCCGATCTCGGCCCTTCCTGGTACTGGCCGGCGATTCATCCGAAAATAACGCACCTGATTGAAACCCTGGGCCTCAACAGCTATCCCCAGTTTGAAACGGGCCTGGGACGTTTTCAACGATCCGACGGCGCCGTCCAGACCGTCCGCGGATATCCCATGGAACCGCCTTCCCGGCGACTTTTCGGGGGCATGCATTCACTGATCCGGAAACTCCGCAAAGGCATTCCTGAAAACGCCGTGAGATGCAATCACCCGGTGTGCGACATCGAAAAAACAGTCGGCGGCATTCTGGTCAGCGTCGGCGAGCTGGAAAAACCGCCCTGGGCCCGGTTCAGGGCCAATCAGTTGATTCTCGCCCTGCCGCCCCGTCTTGCCGCCGCCACTATTCTCTTTACGCCTGAACTGTCCCACCAACTGACCCAGGCAATGCTGAAAATCGGGACGTGGATGGCGGGCCAGGCAAAATTCTCCGCCATATACGACGAACCCTTCTGGCGGCAGACGGGCCTCTCCGGCCAGGCCTTCAGCGAGCGCGGGCCCCTGGGCGAGATCCACGACGGATCCAACCACGACAAGGGGCCCTTTGGTCTCACAGGCTTTGTGGGCATTCCCGCGGCCCAACGCAACCAGACCGCTACCCTGACCGATGCGATCATGGCCCAACTGGCCGTCATCTTCGGCGCCCAGGCCGCCCGGCCCACGGCCTTTTTTTACCAGGACTGGGCACGCGAACGCTTCACGGCCACCACATTCGATCAGCCGCCGATGTACACGCATCCCCAATACCACGTCCCCGCCGGCAGAAGCGCCATCTGGGACGGCACCTGCCATTTCGCCGGCACGGAAACCGCCGACGTCCAAGGCGGGTATCTCGAGGGCGCTCTGGGCGCCGCCGAACGCGCGGTCATGAACATCGTGGGTTAGCACGGCCTTGTGGCAGCCGGTCGATTGACCGCAATGGTATCATTCAACGCTGACTTTCATGATGGTAACCGGCCTATGAAAGTCGAAAGTTGCGTTATCAGAAAAAAACGGAAAATATTCTATGGGATTTGCTGAAGAAAAAAACAACCCTTTTGCCGGCATCGCGTCATATTGCCATGCCTGCATCATGAATCAGGCCCGTTCAGCAGCGCGTTTTGCCGAACTCACTGAAGACCAAACCGAACGCATCATCGCCGCGGCCAGGGCCGCCCTGGAAAAAGCCAAGGCAGGAGATATATTGGTTCAGCATGTCGTTCGCCGTGTGGCGGACGCGATCATTCAGGAACTGGGTGAATCGCCGGCCTTTGACATCTACGCGAAACTGAAAGAAAAATCCAACATTCTCTCTTTGAAATACGCAGGCATGCTTCAGAAAACGATAGACGACGACGAATGTCCGTTTGAAACCGGATTGCAGATTGCCGCGGCGGGGAATGTCATAGATTTTGGTGCCAGAAGTTATGATACGATGAATCTGGACGAGGAACTCCGGATCCTTACCGAAGTCCCCTTTGCCCGATATGATATCGCGCCGCTGAAAAAAGCGCTTGAAAGCGCGGCAACACTCCTCTACCTCTTTGACAACAGCGGTGAAATTGTTTTTGATATGCTGTTCATAAAAACGTTGCAGCAGATTTATCCGAACCTTCGCATCGTGGGAGCGGTTCGAGACAAACCGATCATCAATGATGTGACGCTGGAGGATGCCAAAGCCGTCGGACTTGACCGCCTTATACCGGTCATTTCCAGCGGCAGCGTATACCCGGGAACGATTCTTGCCGAAACGACCGCGGCGTTTCAGCAGGTATTTCAATCCGCGGACGTGATTCTTTCCAAAGGTCAGGGGAATTTTGAGACGTTGTGGCCGTTGGCGGATCAACGGATTTTCTTTTTATTGCGCATTAAATGCGACTATGTGGCGGCCCTGTCCAGGGTCAAAAAAGATACCCTGGTGCTGATGCACGGATTACAGCCATGACAACGGCTTTGTGCAACGCGGCTTTCAGACGCGGGAGGCTTGCCCGTGATCGACCGCCGTTCCTATCGATCGGGTCACGGACGCGTAAAACGAACCGGGAATCGGAGGCGGTCGGGGTGGGACTCGGCAGGGGTGCAAAAAAAATGAATTGCCAGCCTCAGGTTGGCCTGGGCCCACTGGAGGGGTACGTGATCGTTTGGCGTATACGCGTTTTTTTCCAGGAAGTAGGCCTCGGGACACAACAGCCTCCCGTCCGCCGATTCGGTAAGCTGGCGTAATGCACGATTGAGATGATAGGCTTGAAGGCCTTCTCCATCTTTCGTCAGGCTGGGTTGATGGGCATAAATGCAGGAAATCAGCGCGTCAAAAATGCACCACTGGGCCTCCCGGCCGAACCTGATATGGGCATCCCGGGCTTGCATGGTGTCGGAGAAGTCCCGGGTTCGTTCCTTCGTCTTGAAAATCTTCCGGTAGTCCGGACACCAGTATGAATCGTTCAGGTATCTTCTGATCCCGATATGGCCTTCCAGATTTTCCTTGACGTCCCTGAGGATCACGGCCGCCTGATCCCGGGAAACCACGTTCAACGGATAGATGAGAAACAGGAGGGCGGCATCGTACCTTCTTGACGGCCGGGACTCATACGGCAGGATCGTTTCCAGAACGGTCTCTCCCCTGGCGCGCAACCCTGCCACGTCAGGTCCGGCATTGCCGTCCAATCCTGAAAACTCGCGCAGACCCGCAACCACCGTCCCGATGGAGGATGCGCTGACCTTGCGCTCTTCTTCCCAGTGCCCGCTGTCTTTATCTTCCCAATATCGTATGGTCTGAAAATACGCTACAAGATCCGTCAGACATGCCTGTTCGTCTTCCGTCCACGGCACCGCTTTTGCTTTCGCCAGCCGGCTATAAAACCAGAGGAAATAGCCCAATGCGTCGTTTTGCGCGTGGGCCCACTTCTGATCGAGTTCTCTCAGCCGCCTGCCGTCGAATCGAACGTGCGGGCGGTTCATTGGATCTGACGCCAACAAAGGATCCTGAATGATCGCTCTCATTCTTTTGCGCTGCGACTGAAAAAAAGTCATCAGCGTTTCGGCCGTTTGAGCCGCCGCCGCGATATCGCCCCACTGATAGTGGGCATGAGCGATATGAACATTGTCTCTGACCCAGACATACTGATAACCGGAAGAATCCTGATCCGGTGCCGTGGTTGCGGGAAACAATCCGTTTCCCAGCCGCTTGAAATCGAACGTACCGTGAGATCTGAGAAAACCGTAAAGTTTCACGGCATCCTCTCGGCCATACCGATCCAACAGATAACCGGCAATCAATTCATCCTTCTTCTTCATTTTTCAGTCCAAACCCAAGCAGACAACTCATGACCCGACGAAGCCGTTTCGATCCGGTCAACTCCTGCAAAAAGGCGCTTTCGATATTCTTCTCACCCTCAAATTTTTGATGTGACAGGGCAAGCTTGAAGGCCTTGATCGTCATGTGGGTCAGCCGGATGGAGAGCGCAGCAGAGACCAGAACGGCCATGCATTCCGCAAGCCCGACAACCGCGTTGATATCTGCCAGATTTCCGGAATAGCGATATATCCGAAGAGCCAGGATAGCAATGCCGGATAAAATCAAGAGAATGGCAATCACATAGGTCGAACCGTAAAGTGCCCAGTCTTCAAGGGCAAATGAGATTCTTCGTTTCTCAACAAACTGTTCATACCGGTCTTTCCGGACCTCTGAATAATATCTGCCGATGACCATGATTCGCAAATTGATATTGGTACAAAGAAGATCGACATACAGGCAGGCCGGAGGAATCAACGCCAGCAGTACAATACTCGTACGACTGGCATCCTTGGCGAATCCCAATCCGGCGGCACCCAGAACCGCGCAAATGACGAGTTTCCACTTCAACAGATCCGAGCGCGTTTTCTGAGATGCCAGTATTTCGTCCGCCAGCTTTGCCTGACGATCGGTATCCTGTCCCATTTTCACCCCCTTCCCGTATCTGCGCCGACCCATTCCGCCGGTGAACGGCAAAAAAGCGTCAAACCGTTCGGGATCCCGGCGAAAAAAGCGATAAAGCCGATATTCTGTCGTTTTCGGATCGGACGTGCTTCTCGTGCGAAACTATACGAAATCGGATTTTCGAGGTCAAGGATGAACAGAGAGGGAAAGTCGAAAGTCGGGTACCCTGAAAATACGATGGGATTGGGGTCGACAATGTATTGGCGCGGGCAACTTCCATGCGTATAGTTATGTGAATAGACCCGACAGTCGGCCGCGCTTCGGTCGGACACGCCGGATCCCGAACGCATCGGGCCCCGGCACTCAATCATCACTCAACACCAAGAAAAAGGAGCGTCGCGATGAAAACTGCAGGAAACAAAATGGTCGGAAAATGGTGGTTCTTATCCCTGATACTCTTATTTGTGGTTCCCATCGGGTGCGGTCCGGCCCTGGTGGGCGGCGGCGCTGCGGGAGGGTACAAAGTCGGCAGCGATGAGCGTAATATGGGAGGAATGGTGGACGACACCGCGCTCTCGGCAAATGTCAAGACCGCCCTGGCAAAATCACCCGATGTCAGTGCAGCCAAAATCGACGTGGATGTCGTCGGCGGGGTTGTGACGCTGACCGGTGTCGTGGACGGCAAACAGCATGCCGCCAGGGCCGTTGAAATCGCGGGGAACGTCTCCGGCGTCAAATCCGTTCGGGACAACCTTCAGATCGGGAAACTGAGCGCCGGCGATTACGTCGACGATGCGGTGCTGGTGAGTAAAATCAAAGCCAAATTGATGGCGGAACCCGGTGTTCACTCCCTCAACATCGACGTTGACGCCGACAAGGGCGTTGTCACGCTGACCGGTATGGTTGAAAACGAAAAAGAGAAATCGCTTGCATTGAGCGTCGCCCGAAGCGTTGAGGGCGTGGTGCAAGTGGTGGACAACCTCGAGACGAGCAACCCGTGATTCGACCGGAAAGTCGTCCAGGGATCATCGGCGATAAGCGCTCAGTGAAGCACCGGAGCAGCGCCGCTTGCGCAAACGAAGAACGCAACATCGACTTTTGCGACAATGACCGAATAGACAGTGCCAAAAACTGAATAAAGGAGATAAACATGATAGGATACGCAGCCACATTTCTGATTATCGCCATTATCGCCGGCGTATTGGGTTTCACCGGCATCGCCGGCGTCGCCGTCGAAATTGCATGGATAACCTTTGTCATTGGTCTGATTCTGGCGGTCGTGTTTATGGTTCTCGGCCGACGGCCTCGCATATAGATATGTGAGGCGGGCCGAATCCTGATTCACACGATTTTTGCAGCCGGCGGGGAGCGGTCCGCATTGCGCTTCCGAAAAGGCGCCCGCCGGCTGCCGATCTCACGGTGGGACCGCACCTCACGCCCTCGCGATATTCGAGGCGGAGCGGTTACGTTTTCCGAAAGCGGCGTGTTCTTCCGGGTTACGTCCTTCCGGTACGGCGCAATCTGCGATTGACAGACCAACGATACAGCCTTGACAGCACCTGGCGAATCCAAGGCAGCCCGATGATCATTGCCGGAAGCTTCAATATGGGAACCCGCTTCATCAGCAGGACGTATGCGTCGATTTCCGAGAGCGTTTGCCGGTTCTCATCCTGAACATGCAATGCCTTCAATGCCTTTTCAGGGTCGATGCCCATCGAACGCAGAAAACGCTCCTTGCCCGTGATATCGATCCACTGGATATCGTCTTTTGAGCGCCCCGACAGTTTCTCATAGGTCCGCCTGTCCTTGACGCACTGCGGGCACGCCCCGTCGTAATAGACCCGGATCCGGGGTTTATCCCGTACCATCTTCCCGCTCCTCCTCGTAACGGCTCGGCAGCTTCTGTCGGCGGTCTTCCTGCTTCAGCATGTCCATCACTTCGTCCTCACTCACATCGTTCCAGTGCCGATAGGCTTCCGCCACGGCAAACCGGCCGCCTTCGCGGATGTTAACGCAGAAGACGCCCTCCGTAAGATCCGCAATATCCGCTGCCGCCCGGTCATGCGCCGTGGGGATCGCAGCGATCAGCGTATCCGCCCCGGCGTTTCGCAGCGCTTCGAGGGCGGTTTTCATGGTGAATCCGGAGGCCAGCCCGTCATCCACGAGGATCACCGGACGCCCTTTCACCTCCGGGAAAGGCCGCTTTCCCCGGAACCGCTCCGACCGACCCGCCACCTTTGACCGGGTCTTTCGGATGCCCTCCGCGATCTGTTCTTCCGACAATCGCAGTTGCGCGATCAGGGCGGTGTTCAATTGGCAGGTCCCGTCGAAGGCCAAAGCACCATAACCGGCCTCCGTATCCCAGGGCAGCGTGATCTTGCTGACCACCGCCACGTCGAAAGGCAGCCCCAGGCGATCCGCCACAGCCAGCCCCACCGGAACCCCGCCTGCGGGAATCCCGAGAACAATGCCGTTATCCAGCGGATAAGGCGCCAGCATCTCGCCGAGCAGAATCCCGGCATGGATCCGATTCTCGAAAACCCCAACCCGGCCCCTCAAATCCGTCCGCTCATGAATGCCGACGATAGCCATCAAGTTTGCTCCTTCCATAATAACGTAATTTGAGCATTTATCCGCCCCCGGTCAAATCCGTTCAGGGACTGAAGGCTGAAGATTACCATTCTGAAGGCACAGGCTTCGTTTCGTTGTCTTGGATGATAAATACGGAGGGTAACGGATCAGGCAGGAAGGAAAAACGATGCCCGGAAGAAGGGCAAAAAAAATGAGGCAACCCTGCTACCGTGTCATAGTCTTCCAACTACGATTTAGGCCAGCGGCTTTGCGTCCCACCCTTTCGGATAGTTTGCTTTTCTCAGATCTTAAAATAAAACCCGATCAATGAATGTCAAGTGAATTTTTGAAATCTGTTCGTCAACGCCCCACTCATCTGAATGATTCAACTTTCGGCTTTCATGACGGTGACCGGATAGAGGTGCCGGGAGGATACGGCCGAGCCCATTCAGCGGCACTTGAACGAAATCGCGCGGGGCGCGGTCCGTATCCTCCCGGCACCGGCCTATGAAAATCGACAGTTGAATGAATTACACCAGGCGGTAATCATCGGGGCTGATCAAAACGGATATCCAGTTAACCTGCCATCTATGACGCCGGAAGTCTTCGCATGGGTGCCGGTGTCGAACAACCAGGCGCTGATCGCCGGAAAAGCCGCTTATATCCTCAATTCCCTGTCCGCCTACCGCTCAGCTCAGAAAGAGGTTCCTGAAATTGCGAGAGACGTTTTCTTCGTTCCCGCACTGAAAGGTCCGAGGGGGACCCGCTGGGCCTGTGAACATCTGGTCTACAACTATATCATTCCCTTTCGTCTCAAAAACATGTGATCGCAAGGCTCCCTTCCAGAGCCAACGTCCCTGTTGAAAAAGGAAAGACCCACACCTTTTCGATCGCCGACCGGGATCTGAGATTTTTCGACGCCGAAACCGGTATCAGCAAAAATGCCGGCATCGGCCCCTGAACACCCTAAACCGGGTCAATCACAACTCATCGCTTATCCACCACAAGGATCGTTATGACAGCCGTCCAGGAAACACTTGTTGAAGAGAATCCGACGATGGGAGGATACTGGCTGGACAACCGGAAGGTGCTGTCGGCGGCAATGATAGCACCCGCGATTCTGTATATCGTCGCAATGATCGGATTTCCGCTGGTCCTTGCCGTATTTTACAGCTTGAGCGATGCCACAACAGGATCCGCCGAGCTGCATTTCATCGGACTGAAAAATTTCCAGGCCGTCCTCGGGGACCCAATTTTTCGAAAAGCGCTGATGAACACGTTTATTTTTACGCTTTCTTCCCAGATCATCGTCCTCATTTTGTCCAATATTCTTGCGATGGTCCTTTCCGCCGACTTCCGGGGGAAATGGCTGGTTCGGTTTCTGATTCTTCTCCCCTGGACGGCGCCGATTTCCCTGCTGTTCGGATTGATCTTCACCTTTACGGATATGACAGTGGTGTATGTCCTGACGCGCGGCGGCCCTGTTCACAGCACCCAGGTGCTCAATGAACCGGCCACCCTGGATCATCTTCGGGAACTGCTGTTTCACACCCTGTTCTATAAATATTTCAACTTTCGACTTTCATGATGGTAACCGGAAAGAGGTGCCGGGAGGATACGGCCCGGGCCCCTTCAGCGGTGAGTTTTAGTGCCGCTTAAGCGCCGCGGAGGATCAGCGGCCCGGACTGTTTGAG
>NZ_JBFXGG010000076.1:0-13982 GCF_050178255.1 Desulfococcus sp.
AGTGCCTGATGCGCTCTTCGGCCAGCAGCGCCCCGTTCTCCTGCAGCTTCCTGATGATCTCGGGGTTGGCCTTGAAGACGAACTGTCCCGCGAACAACCCCACCTCTTCGGTGAAGCACCCCCGATCATCCACGGGCGAATAAGCGTCGAGGTCGTATTTGAGACCCACCTCATGGTCTTCCCGGCCGTGGCCCGGCGCGGTATGGACACACCCCGTTCCGGCGTCGAGGGTGACGTGTTCGCCCAGAACGATAAGGGCGTCCCGGTCATAGAGCGGGTGAATGCATCGCTTTTTCTCGAGGTCTTTCGCACGGATGTCCGAAACGATCGTATAATCGGAGATGCCGAAGCGCTTCATGCAGTCCTCGACAAGGGTTTTTGCCAGGATCAGGATTTCGCCGCCTCCCGTCTCCACCGCGGCATAATCAAACTCCGGATGAAGGGCGACGGCCAGGTTGGCCGGAATGGTCCAGGGCGTCGTTGTCCATATGACGATGGAAACGCGTTTGTCTTTCAGGACCGGACAGGCCTCGCCGAGGTCGTCCTTCATCCGGAATTTGACAAAGATGGAGGGCGACGGCTCATCCGCATACTCGATTTCAGCTTCGGCAAGGGCGGTTTGGCAGCTGTTGCACCAGTAAATGGGCTTCTTGCTGTGGAAAAGGCTGCCCTCCAGAGCGAACCGACCGCATTCTCTCGCGATGACGGCTTCGTATTCGTAATTCATGGTCAGATAGGGATTTTCCCACTCCCCCATGACCCCCAGCCGTTTGAACTCATTTCTTTGAATGTCGATGTATTTCTCGGCATAGGCCCGACACAGCTTGCGGACCTCCACCTGACTCATGGTCTCCTTATTCTTTTTCTGTTTCTTCAATTCCTTATCGACATTGTGCTCGATGGGAAGGCCGTGACAGTCCCATCCGGGGACATAGGGCGCATCAAATCCGCTCATCTGCCGGGAACGGACGATGATATCCTTCAGAATCTTGTTCAGCGCGGTTCCAATGTGGATGTTTCCGTTGGCGTAAGGGGGGCCGTCATGAAGAATAAATTGTTTTCTGCCCGATGCGACGGCCCGGATCTTCCGGTACAACCCCGCCGCTTCCCATTTTGCCAGTTGTTCGGGTTCCTTTTGCGCCAGATTCGCCTTCATGGGGAAAGCGGTGGCGGGTAGGTTAAGGGTTTTTTTATAGTCCATTGAATCCTCGCCTGGTTTCGGATTGAGAGTGGTTTGCCGTTGGAATTGGAAAAACTAAACGGAATCGTCATAGGTGTCAAGAGATTGTTCCACCCACCGTTCAATTCAGGGCGGCACGGCTGGAATCCGTGAATGATTGCGGATGAGGACCGACCCGGCCGGGGTCGGGAGGCAGTGGGCAAGCGCCCGGAGAGGAACACGAAACCATTTTTGCGGCTGAATGCAGGATCGGGGAGCAGGCGAACGGCACTCACCCCGGCGGTGGATCATCCGCCGATCGTCTCCCGGTTCACAGGTGATCTCCGCAGGATCCCCCGTCACAGCCCTCATGAGACATCCCGCCCCCGCAGCCGCAGCCGCATGAACAGCCCCCGGAGACCTCCGCCATGGCCTTGATCACCTCCCGGCTCGACGCCGGCGACACATGATCAACGCGGGCGGTGAAGTGAATGATCTCATCGGCCTCCGTTGCGGGAAGCGACAGGTCAAGGTGCTCGAAAAAAGCATCCACCTGATGACGCGCCAGATGAAATACAGCACTTCCTCCCGAGGGAATCCCGGACAATTCGTATTCAAACGGGGTCAGTCCTTCCTTGCCGATGCCATAAACAAATGTTATCGAGATCGGTTCCGGCGTCAGGTCGTTTCGACCGGCGGCGCGTCCGGCCGCCAGAGATATCGAGACTTTGTTCAAAGGTGCTACGGCGTTCACCGCGGTCGTCATAAAAATTCTCCTGGGTTCATGGGTTCATCATTTCCGGGTTTCGTGACGGGGCGTGTGTCCAACCGCCCCGGAACATTTCCATGATAATACTTTTTGAAAAATTGGCAATGGGTTCGGGTCCGGAACGCGGTTGTCGGATCCTATGATTCGTCCCTGCCCTTTTCCACCGCCTCGATCTGCTGCCACAACATGCGGGGGGACACGACGCTGCGGATGGTGTTCAGCATCCCGGGGTTTTTACAGAGAGCGGATATACCGGCGAGCGCCTTCAAATGGCACGTGATCTCTTTTGCAGGGATCGCGAGGCCGAAAACGACGTCCACCGGCCGTCGGTCAAGGGCTTCGAAAGGGATGCCCGGCTTGAGACGGATCAGGACGATCACCATCTCCCCGATGACCGAAGACAGAGCGTGGGGAATCGCAATGCCGCCCCCGATGCCCGTGCTCATCAATTTTTCCCGCTTTTCAAGAACGTCATGAACCGCATCGACATTGACCGCGGCCTTGTGCCTCACGAAGGATTCGGCAATGAATTTCAGGACCGAGGCCTTGTCGGGCAACGGCATATCCAGATAAATACGGTCATGAGACAGGTATGCTGAAATTTGCATCGTATCCGATCCGGTGCGGTTATCGGCGATAACGTCCGGGGGGCGACGAATTATCGCTTCGTTTCTTCAAACGGCAGACACACAAGCCTTCTCCGGGGGATAGGCTTTCATGCCGTAAGGACGCCGGGGAGATCCGCGCTAGACATGGTTGCGCAGGTGCAGCTCGAGCGGGTGCGGATTGAGATAGTACTGCAATTTGAGATAGGGCTGATCGTATTTCCTCACGTAGTGGTTCAGCAGGGTGACGGGCACGATCAGCGGCACATGACCGTCTCGATACAGCTCGAAGATTTCCAGAATCTCCTGTTTTTCGTCCGGGGAAATCTGCTTTTTGAAGTATCCCATAATGTGCTGCAGCACATTGACGTTCTTTTTGACGGTGGTTTTGAACTTCATGGCCTCTCCGATCATTGTCGGGTAACGGTCGTATTTTTCGCTGACCGTAAGACTGCCGTCTGCGACCAGTTTGCCCATATGTCGGTAATGATCGGGGCTGTGAGCCATGATCAGAAGCTTGTGGCGGGTGTGAAAATCCACCAGCGCCCCCATTTTCCGCTCGCCGGCGAGAAGCTCCCGAAGCCGTTTGAAGACGAAAATGAGCTCGATGAAATGCTCACGCAGCCTGGGATCGTTGAGACGGCCGTCGTCTTCGACGGGCAGCAGCGGGAAATGGGACATGAACCGCGCGGCGAAAATCCCCACACCTTTTTTCACCGGCATCCCTTTCTCGCCGTAGACCTTCACCCGCTCCATGCCGCTGCTGGGGGATCCGCTTTTGAAAATAAAGCCGCACAATCCCTCTTTTTCCAATTCGCGAACCCGTTTTTCCGCCCAGTCGACCATGCGCCGCGTTTGGTCGATCCGGCTGTTTCGGGTGACGAGTCGAAAGGCTTCCGGTGTTCCCTCCAGCCGCATCGCCTCCCTGGGAACACCCAGGCCGCACTCCACTTCCGGGCATACGGGAACGAAGGTCACATATTGACCGAGGGTATTCGTAATGAAACGGTCAAGTTTGTGGCCCCCGTCGTAGCGAACCTTCTCCCCCAGAAGACATTGGCTGACACCCAGCTTGATGGTGGCGGTCATAGCGCTTCTCCTTTTTCGGTTTTTAAAGACTGAAGACTGAAGGCTGAAGGGGTGCATCTGTGACGACCGCGGCGTTAAAATCACCGCTGAAAAACCTCGGCCACAGTCTCCCGGTACCTCCATAACCCCATAACCACCAATCACTTAAAATTCTGCAACGCCCCCGAAATGTCCATCTTTAGTATCCCAACACCGCCTAACCTCTCTTGCCCCTGTTTTTCCTATAGTCTTCAGCCTTCAGCCTTCAGTCTCTAATCTCCCAGGGCGGGGGACAGGTGTCCGGAATTTTGGGGGTGAAGCGCCGAGGAGTTGAGACGATCGGCTTTCCGACGGCGCGGGCAAGACCTTCCAGCATACCTCTGAAAACCCACTGATGTCCGGGATAGAGGACATACCAGTAGAGGAGCCCCCCCAGTCCTTTGGGCACAAATCGAGACAAAAATTCAATTTCGGTTTCGCCGTCACGGGGATGGAGCCGGATATCGAAAACAGCCTCGCCGGGGAGTTTCATCTCCGCCGTCAGGAGAAGCCGTCGTTCGGGCACCATTTCGAGAACCCGCCAGAAATCGAGCGCGTCGCCCACCTGGAGACAGTCTGGGTGGCGGCGGCCCCGACGCAGCCCGACGCCGCCGATCCAGCGATCCACCGCTCCCCGCAGTCGCCAGAGAAGATCTCCGAAATACCATCCCGTATCACCACCGATTTTTGCGACGGCCGGCCAGACCTCCCCCGGTCCGGCGTGGATCCCCACACGGTACCCACATTCCAGAATCGTGCCGCCGGTGTACTGGGCATCGCCGCAATAGGCCCATTCCGGGGGAATGAGGCATCCTGCATCGGACCAGCACGTCTCCACGCGGTCCGCCCGGCTGCTTTCAACGGCCGTCCGAATCGTCTCGCGGCAGGTGTAGAGCCGCTGGGGAATGACAGTCCGGATGCGTTCATCGCCGCACACCGATTCGTTGCGAAGACCTTCGATGAGGGGTCTTGCAAGATCCGCGGGCACCGGCGTCATTCGATGAATCAGAAAGGCGCTCAGCGCCGGGGACACGAACGGGACCGGAATGATGTGCCGGCGCGGCAGCCCGGCTTCCTCAGCATAGATTTCAGCCAGGCGGCGATAGGATATCACGTCCGGTCCGCCGATATCGAAGGTCTGCCCCAACACGGCATCGGTTTCGAGACATCCCTTGAGGTATAGGAGGACGTTGCGGATGGATATGGGCTGGTTCAGGGTTTCGACCCAGCGGGGGGCGAGCATTACGGGGAACCGTTCGACGACATAGCGAAGTATCTCGAAAGAGGCGCTGCCGGCCCCCAGAATCGCCCCGGCTCTGAGGTCGGTTACGGGGACGCTTCCGGATTTCAGGATCCCGGCAACCTCCTTCCGGGATGCCAGGTGCTCGCTGAGCCGATGATGCCCGGCTTCGGCCAACCCCCCGAGATAGATGACGCGGTCCATTCCGGCATCCGCGGCCGCGTCGGCCATATGGCGGGCACCGGTCCGGTCCGCCCGGGCGAAGTCCTGGCCCGCCGCCGTCATGGAATGGACCAGGTAAACCGCCGCTCGACAGCCCCGGGCCGCGGTCCGCAGGGATTCGAAATCGAGGACGTCCCCCGCGATCATTTCGAAATTCGGGTGGTTCGCCCACGAGCGGGCCGCCATCTTGGAAAAGGATCGCCCCATGGCCCTGACACGGTAACCGGACTCGAGGAGCAGGGGTACCAGTCTTCCACCGACGTATCCGGTTGATCCGATGACAAGTACGGGTTTCTCTGATATCATATGTTTTCCGACCGCTTCGTTATGCCCGACGACGTCTGAATCGTCTGGGCGGATGTTGGTCGTCCACGCCCGACGACGGCCGCAAATTTTGTGAAATTATACCGCTTCCGTGCGGCAAATCAAGCAAATAAAGAGAAGACGCCCCGGCAGAGAGGAAAAGACCCATGAAGATTCCCCAGGAGATGATCCGCCCCATGAACCGAAGGCCCCCATCCCCCGGAGATTTCGTTCTTTACTGGATGCAGCAGTCCCAGCGCGCCGAATGCAACCCCGCCCTCGAATACGCCGTCGAAACGGCAAATCGGCATCGGCGGCCCCTGCTGGTGGTCTTTGGTCTCAGCAGCGGATACCCCGAAGCCAACCGACGGCACTACACCTTCATGCTGGAGGGTCTGGCGGAAACCCGGGCCGCGCTGGCCGGTCGCGGCATCCATCTGGCGGTTCACGTCGGACATCCCCCCGATGTGGCGTTGGCCGCAGGCCGTCGCGCCGTCGCGATCATCTGCGATCAAGGGTATCTTCGACACCAGCGCCAATGGCGGGCCGAGGTGGCCGGGGCCGCCGCATGCCCGGTGATCCAGGTGGACGGCGACGCTGTTTTGCCGGTGGCAACACTATACCCCAAGGCGGCTTACAACGCCCGGATCCTCCGCATGAAAATCCAGGAACTGTTGTGGGCGTTTCTCTATGAGCTTGAAGAAATCCCTTTGAAGATATCCTCCTCCCACATCGACCCGGCGGATATCCTGAACGCCGAAGACGTCGCCCTCGATTCTCCGGACGATCTACTGAAAATGATAGGTCTGGACGATCTATCCGTGCCGCCAAGCCTCTTTTTCACCGGCGGCACCGCCCATGCCAAACGCCGGTTCGAAGACTTCCTCCATCGCAGCCTTGCGGTCTATGACCGTCACGCAAACCAGCCGCAGCTGGACGACGTCTCCCACATGAGTCCTTATCTTCATTTCGGACAGATATCACCCCTGTGGCTGGCGATGAAGGTTCATGCCGTGCAACGGGATTGTCCTGAGGGGGCGGCGGCCTTTCTGGAAGAGCTCATTGTCCGACGCGAGCTGGCCGTCAACCATGTCTGGTACGCCAAAGGGTACGATCGATACGAAACCTTGCCGTCGTGGGCTCGAAAAACCCTTGACGCGCATCGGGGCGACAATCGTCCGGCACTTTACGGGCCGGACGAGCTGGAAAAGGCCGAAACTCATGATCCTTACTGGAACGCCGCCATGAAGGAGATGATCCATACCGGCTTCATGCACAATTACATGCGGATGTACTGGGGTAAAAAGGTGCTTGAATGGAGCGAAACGCCCGAAGTCGCATTCGAACGGCTCATCAGGCTCAACAATCGGTACTTCATCGACGGCCGGGATCCCAATTCCTACGCAGGCATCGGGTGGATTTTCGGTCTCCACGACCGGGCCTGGAAGGAACGGCCTGTTTTCGGCAAGATTCGGTACATGGCCGCCTCGGGTCTTGAGCGAAAATGCGATATCCGGGCCTATGTCCGAAAGGTCGACCGGATGGTCGCCGCCGCTCCGGGGCCTTGAAAGACGAAATTTTTCGGAGCGACGCCGTCATCTGCGCCGAAACCCTGGAGACGCATCCATAGCCGGCGGCTATTGGGCTTCGGTTTCGGCTTCGGGTGCCGGGGCCGGCGGCGGGACCATGAGCGCTTCATTGCCGGTCCCGGGTGTCGGAACGATGTCCGGAGCCGGCGGCGGGACCATGGGCGCTTCATTGCCGGTCCCGGGTGCCGGAACGATGTCCGGAGCCGGCGGCGCCGGCGCCGGCAGCACCCCGTCTTCGGCGGCCGGGAAACGCCTCTGGATGCGTTCCAATCGCATCGCCAGCATTTTTTGGAGCGTTTCAATACACTCCTCGATAGTGCGCTCCATCACCACCAGTTCCCCCTGGCTGACGATGATCCGCTGGAGTTCCGGAATCTTCAGGCCCTTGGCCGATATCATGTAGATCGGTTGAATGTAGAGGATCAGATCTTCCAGGGGCAGAAGCACCATCCGACCGAACTGGACCTGGGATCCGGCTTGATCCCAGAGACTCAGCTGTTGAGCGATGAGACTGTTCTGATTGATCTGCGCCTCGATCTGGGAAGGACCGTACACCTGCTGACCGCGGGGGAAGCTGTATACGGTGACCCGGCCGTAATTGGAAACATCGCAGCCCACCGTGACGATCGACCGGAGGTTGTCCCGACCGATGGGGCTCATGGGGCTCACCAGTATGAAGCCCTGGTCGTCCCCCGCCTTGAGGCTGACGGTCATATAGTAGGGATTCATGGGGCCCCGGCTCATCTTGGCGAATTCCCACGTGTCCTCGTCCTGATAGAACTGTTCCGGATTCGTCTGGTGATACTTGGCGAAGATGGCCATCTGAACGGCAAAAAGATCCCGGGGATAGCGGACGTGATTCCGCAGATCCTCGGGCATTTCGCTCATCGGCTTCAGAAGCCCGGGGTAAATCCGGTCGTAGGCATCGGCGATGGGATCCTCCGGATCGGCCAGGTAATACATCACCGTACCGTTGTAGGCGTCGATAACGATCTTCACCGAGTTGCGGATATAGTTGAAATCCTTGCCATAGAAGGTGGATGCGGGATCGGTGGTGCGATAGGCGTGGGCGTTGGGAAAATATGCCGATGTGGTGTAGGCGTCCATGATCCAGAACATCCCCCTGGGGGTGGCCACGATGTAGGGATCCTTGTCCATCAGGAAATAGGGCGTGATCTGGTTCACCGCCTCGACGATGTTCCTGCGGAGCAGAATACGGCTCCTGGAGGTCGTCTTGGTACTGAAAAAAATGTTGCGGTCGTTGAAATACACCGAAAACAACAGCTTCCGAAGAAGGGTGGTAATGGGGATGCCGCCGCTTCCCGCATAGTCCGTCATAATATCTTTGTCGCCCCGCTGATGATCGATCTCTCCGATGTCGTTGGGCGCGATGGCATAGGCATAATCCTGTTCGCCGTAGTAAATTCTCGGCTCGCGCACCGTAATCCCGTAATCCGACTGCAGGGGGATATCGCGCATGAACCATGTCATGGGCTCTTCTCCGCCCTGGGCGGCAGGGCTCATGACCACGCCGTAACCGTGGGTGTACTGCAGGTGCCGGTTGATCCAGTTCTGGGCCGCTTCGGGCAGGTCATCGAGGTTGATCTCCCGCGCGCCGATGTTGACCTGCTGGTAGACGTCCGCCACGGTGTACCGGTCTTCGTCCACGTCCGGAAAGGAGTAGTAGGTCCTGAACCCCTGAAGCTGACGGTAGACCTCGTCCAGGAGTTCCCGGTCCCACACCGGTATGTTGGACAGGGCATCCTGAAGCGCGGGGTTCTTCTCCAGATCGAGATTCTGAGTGACGCGGAGATTATCCGTTATGACCTGGTCGAGCTTATAGGCTTTAAGGGTCGACGCGACGCTGGTTTCGATGAACGGCTTTTCCCGGATCATCTCGTTGGGCTGAACGACGTATTTATCCACCGACTCGTGAAGAGAGGTCGTATTGTAGACGCCCAGAAATATCAGGAAAAACGCCGCGAACACCACACCAGCCTTGAGAAATTTGCGCTTGAAGAAAAACAGAAGGAACGAAACGGCCGTTCCCAGAAAGGTAAACGTCGTCAACAGGATCAGGGGGATGTCGATCCAGTTCTCGATGAACCCCGGGCCGTAAAAAATAGGCTCATGGGTTTCAACATACTGGAGTTCGACGATTTTGAGCAGAAACCCCCACGTCTGCAACAACACGACGATGAGGGCCACGATGGCCAGATGGATTTTGGCACCTTTGGGAATGACCTCTTCTATCCGGCAGAGCAGACGATTTTCGACGAAATAGAGGATGAAAAGAAAGGCGAAAAGAAAGATGAAGACCATCATGAGCTGAGACTGCAGAAACTCGTATATCGGGTATCCAAACAGGAAAAAGCTGATGTCCAGACCGAGATCGATGTCCCGATATCCGGCGGAGCTCCCGAAGAAGAACAGCAACCCCTGCTCCCAACGTTCATAAAAGGGAACGGAAATCGGAAAGGCGAGAAAAACCGATATGGGGGTGTAGATCTTCATGGATCCGCTTTGGATCATCTTCATCCAGCGTCGTGTCTTCCGTTCGTTCTCGGCGGTATCGGGCATGACGCAGGAGTCCGGGGAGAGGCCCAGGTATCGCGATGCAATCCAGAAATTGAAGAAGAAAATGAGAAACAGGACCAGGGTGACGGCGCCGAAAATCAGGTACCGGTAAAAGAGCCGCATGAGGTAATATCCCTTGAGGTTCTGAGAATCGAACCACCAGAGATTCACGAAAAAATTGAGAAAAACGAAATTGAATATGACGTAGGCCACTGAGAGCAGTATGATCGCGACAATGCCCAGGACAAGCCACCGCACCCACTTCTGCATCCTTCCCTCCTGTATCCGAATCGCAATGTAACAGCGCCGATCCCGGAAGGGGCGCCGCCGTCATGGGAAACCAGTTTAACATCGTCACCCTATCAGAGGCATCCGCTATTTTCAAGAGAATCTTACCGGTTGCGCAAGGAGAGCAGAAGGACGAAACCCCCCGTGATCATGAAAATTTTTCCGAAAAATACCCCACCCGCGATCCCGAATAGGACGGCTCCGGAAACCAGAAGACCGGCCGCGAGGACATGGTTCGCCAGCCGATCCACCGACCGACCGATATCGGTCAGGACACGACGCCCATCCTGATCAGGGGTCATCCGCACCACCAGCCGGCCCTGATGAATTCGGTCCATCATGGCATCCGCCTTACGGGGCAGCCGGCACAACGCTCGGAGGAGTGCGACCGTGTTTTCGGGCAGGGAGAGGAAGGACCTTTCCATGGCTGATGCGGCGTAGCGTCGGGCGTAAGGAATGGTTTTGGACCAGACGTCGAATTCGGGGTCCAAATGGGCGGCCATCCCGGACAGGATGCCGACGGCACGGATGACGAAGAGCATATCCGCCTGGAATTGAAACGGGGCGTTGAGAATGACGTCGCTGTATTCCCGCGCGAAGTATCGGGCCTCCCTGATGGCTGCTTCATGGAGCCGCCCGGCCTGAACGCCCCAGAACCGGTCGAGCAGGGCTTCGTGGACCGCCTCCAGCCGCTGCAGATCCGCATGGGGCAGAAGTGTGCCGGCCTTGAGATACGATGCGACGATCCGGCGAGCGTCTCGGGTCCCGAGACCCACGGCATAGTCTCGCAGGGCGGATTGAAGCCGCTCCGGGATGAAAATCATCATACCGAAATCGACGAAAACGATCTGAAATGGGCGGTTCGGTCCGCAGGGCACTGAATCTCCCGGCGCAAAAGCCGTCACGCCCCTTTCGAATTCCTCCGGGAGCGGCAACGGGCGTACAAACAGGTTTCCGGGATGCGGGTCGACATGAACGAAATGGGTTTCAAAGACCTGCCGCATATAGAGCGCGTAAAGGCGGTCCGCCACGCGTGCCGGATCGATCCCCGCCCGGCGGAGGGCATCGACGTCGCCGATCTTGATGAAGCCGACGTCCTCCAGCGTCAACGTGCCGCCGGCCGAATGGGACCAGTAGATTTTGGGGATATAGACCCCGGGATCATCGGCGGTATCCTCAGCCAGGCGCTCGGCGTTTTGTCCTTCGTTGGAAAAATCGAGTTCCTTCCGCGTCACGGCGCTGAACTCCCGATAGAGCCAGTCCGGATCGATCCGTCGCCGGATGGGTTCGTACCATTTCAACCAGGCGAGCGCTGCTTTGACGGCGGCAAGATCCGCCGCCACCCGCTCCTCGATTCCCGGTCTCAACACCTTGGAGACGGCCCGTTCTCCGGTGTCGAGGCGCACCGCGTGGACCTGGGCCAGGGAAGCGGCGCCGACCGGAACCGGGGAAATCCATGCGAAAACCTCATCGGCCGGCCGGCCGAAATCCAAAGCGATACGGGCTTTGATCCGATCGAAGGATTCGGGCGGCACCTCATCCTGAAGATCGGACAACTCCCTGGTGATCTCCATCGGAAGGATATCCACACGAATGCTCAAGAATTGGCCCAACTTGATCAGAACCCCGCCCATTTCCACCGCCAGGGCGCGAAACTCCCGGGCGATTTGCCGCCATCGGCCAATCGGTTCCGGGCGGAACCGTCTGAGGAGGGGACGGTTGATGAGAACATCCCACCATAGGGCCTGAATCACCACCTTCAGAAAAAAAGCTCTGACCCTGCGATAACGCTGAATATCGATGTCAATGTCCACGGACCGTGGTTCACCAGTCATTTGATCCGTCAGGTCGGACACCCGGTTCCATTTTTGAGGGATTTTCGGGTGCCTTCGGCCAGCCAGTCGAGCAGCCGCCGAACCCAACCTTTCTTTGTCGGAACGCCCGCCTCGGCGGTGCTTCGATCAATGTCGATCTTGTCTTCTTTCATCTCTGTCACCTTTCTATCGTCTCACGGACTGGGCGTACATCTGCCCCATGCAGGCCTGGGAGAGGGATCGCGCCGCTGCATCGATCTGGTACTCGGACAGATAGATATGGGGGGAGAAACGGATCCGTCCCAGACGTTCGGCAGCGACCACCTTCTGTTCAGCCAGACGCTGGACCATGGGACCGGACTGAACGCCGGGTTTTTCACAGACCACGATGCCGGTGGGGTGATCCGGAAACCGATCCGAGAGCACCTGGAAGCCGATATTCCGAAGCCGCTGCTTCAGATATTCGGCCAACTCGAAAATCCGATCGCGGACCTTGTCGAAGCCGATCTGCTCCAGGTAGGTCAAGGCGGCCAGGAAATAGACCCAGTCGCCGATGCTGGGGGTCGAAAACGTGAAGCGGTCCGCGGTGGGTTTAAAATCGCTTTTGTACGGAAGATACACCTCGTCCATGACCACCGAGGAAGTGCCCACAAAGACCGGATCCAGCTCCGTCAGCCGTTTTTCGGCAATGTACAGGACGCCCAATCCCAGTGGGCCCATCAGCCATTTCCAGGCGGAAAACGCCATGAAATCGATGTTCATGCGTCGAACGTCCATGGGTTGCATACCGACACCCTGGGCACCGTCCACCACAAAGCGGATATCCCGATCACGGCAAAGTTCGCCGATGCGGGCCAGGGGCAGCGGCATGCCGGTGCACCAGTGAACCGCTGAAAGGGTGATCAGACGCGTCCGCGACGTCACCATGGCCAGCAGTGCTTCGAAGAAGGCGTCGGGGGTGGGGGCCGCGGGGGCCGTCAAGAGTTTTACCCCTTTATCACCCCAGTGGCGCCAGGGATAGACGTTGCTGGGGTACTCGTTTTCAAGCAGAATAATCTCGTCGCCCGGATCAAAACGCAGCCCGCGGGAGATCACGTTCATCCCCTCCGCCGTGTTGTGGAGCAGGCAGAGTTCCTCGGGTGCGCATCCCAGAAGGGTGGAAAGCACGGCCTTGATTCGACGCAGAACGCGTCCATAGTCGGCCGCGGCGGCGTGGGCGCCGTGTTGGGCGAAATCGTTCAGGAAGCGCGTCATTGCCTCGATGACGTGGGTTCCCGCAGGCGTGATGCCGCAGTTGTTGAGCCATATCTTTTCACGGTTGATCGGGTAATTATCGTAGACATGCCGCCAGTTCATAACCTCTCCTGAATTTAACATAATTTTAACATCATTTCATTTTTATTCATGATATGTTGATGTGAACAATTTCGCAATCTTTTTAATGACGCAATTTCCAGGGAGACTGAAGGCCGAAGGCTGAAGACTGAAGGGGGCACAAACGCCTCGTTCGCCGAGGACGCGCCATTCGTTGCAGGCGCACCCCTTCAGCTTTCAGTCTTCAGCCTTTCATGAAATCATCAGAGCGACGGCTCGGCCGAAACCGTTGTCGCGTCACCGGGAGACGGAAAAAGATGACCACCAAAGCACGTATTCTCGTCGTGGATGATGAAGAGGACATCCTTGAACTCGTCCGATACAACCTCGTCGGTGAGGGCTTCGATGTGATTCCGGCGGAGACCGGCGAACAAGCCCTCAAAATCGCCGGAAACGAACATCCCGATCTGATTCTTCTGGACCTGATGCTGCCGGGGATCAACGGCATCGAAGTGGCCAAGCGACTTAAAAACAATGTCAGAACCCGCGACATTCCAATCATTATGCTGACGGCCAGGGGGGAAGAGGCCGACATTGTGCTGGGCCTGGAAGTCGGGGCCGACGATTATGTGACCAAGCCCTTCAGTCCCCGGGTTCTGAATGCCAGGACCCGGGCGGTCATCCGGCGGAACAGGTCGGATGTCGCGGACCCCGGCACCGTCATCCGCATCCGGGATCTGGTCATCGATCCCGGCAGACGCAGGGTCGAGCTCCGGGGAAAGGAGATCGACCTGTCCTTCACGGAATTCCAGATTCTGCTCTTTCTAAGCCGTCGCCCCGGTTGGGTGTTCACCCGATCCCAGATCGTCGACGCCGTCAGGGGCGAAAATTACCCCGTCACCGACCGGAGCGTGGATGTCCAGATCGTCGGGCTGCGAAAAAAACTCGGCTCCTGCGGGAACTATATCCAGACGGTCCGCGGCGTCGGATACCGG
>NZ_JBFXGG010000077.1:0-13807 GCF_050178255.1 Desulfococcus sp.
CCCGCACATCTTCGTGATCGCCGCCGTCAACGTCGTCTTCCCGTGGTCGATATGACCGATCGTCCCCACATTCACATGCGGCTTTTTTCGTTCAAACTTTTCTTTCGCCATCTTAATCGTCCTCCCCTTCAAGCCGGGATTTTATTCTTGTCTCGCGTTTTCCACGAACGGCGGATGGGCCTGAATGCTGTCGGCTGATCCCCCCCAGCATCGAACCTGCCGACTACCAGCGGAAATGCGCAAATGCCTTGTTGGCTTCGGCCATCTTGTGCGTATCTTCTCTCTTCTTGACGGTAGCACCTCGGTTATTGGCGGCGTCCAGCAACTCCCCCGCCAACTTCTTGGACATTCCCTTTTCCGAGCGTTTCCGCGAAAAATCGATAATCCAACGGATCGCCAACGCCGTTCTGCGAGCCGGCCGGATCTCCGTCGGAACCTGGTAGGTCGATCCGCCGACGCGCCGTGATTTGACCTCGATGGTCGGCTTGGCGTTTTCCATGGCGTTTTCGAACACCTTCAGCGGCGCCTCGTTGGTTTTTTCCCCAATAATGTCAAAAGCGTCGTAAAGGATTCTCTCCGCCACGCTTTTCTTGCCGTCGCGCATGATGGATTTGACAAACCTTGCGACAAGCTTGCTGTCATACTTTGGATCCGGAACAATCACCCGCTCGGGAACTTCTCTTCTTCTTGGCATAGGTCACACCATTCTCACTGTGTTATTTGGGTTTCTTGGCACCATATTTGGACCGCCCCTGCTTCCGATCTTCCACGCCCAGTGTATCCAGGGTGCCCCGGACGATATGATACCGCACACCAGGTAAGTCCTTGACGCGGCCGCCTCGAACCAGGACGACGGAGTGTTCCTGAAGATTGTGGCCGATACCCGGAATGTAAGCGCTCACTTCGATCCCCGTGGTGAGCCGGACCCTGGCAACCTTCCGCAAGGCGGAGTTCGGCTTCTTGGGCGTCGAGGT
Source organism: Desulfococcus sp. (assembly GCF_050178255.1). Lineage (NCBI taxonomy): Bacteria > Pseudomonadati > Thermodesulfobacteriota > Desulfobacteria > Desulfobacterales > Desulfococcaceae > Desulfococcus > Desulfococcus sp. The sequence goes on from NZ_JBFXGG010000077.1 coordinate 975, forward strand.
GTACACGCGGGTGCAGACCCCTCTTTTCTGAGGCGCACCTTTTAAAGCCGGGGTACCGGTCTTTTTCTTAATTCGCTGTCTACCTTTTCGCACTAATTGGTTTATGGTCGGCATAAAAACCCCTATCTCCTAATCTAAATCACCATTTTTGTGATACATGACAAAATTCTTTTTTATATACATGTAAGGATTCTCTGTCAAGAGATTTTCTCGTTTCAGAGGGAATCGATCTCCAGCTCGGAATATGACGGAAATCCCGTTCCCGCTGGAATAATGCGCCCCATGATGACGTTTTCCTTGAGTCCCTTGAGATAATCCTCGGCACCGGCAATGGCCGCCTCGGTGAGCACCTTGGTCGTTTCCTGGAAAGAAGCCGCGGAAATGAAACTGTCCGTACTGAGGGAGGCCTTGGTGATGCCCAGGATCAGGGGTTCGGCTACTGCCGGTTTCCCGCCCTTGGCCTTGACCTCCTTATTCACCGCTTCGAACACGCTTTTATCGATCTGTTCCTCTATGATGAACTCGGTGTCCCCCACTTCCTTGATCTTGACGCGCCGCATCATCTGCCGAACGATCACCTCGATATGCTTGTCATTGATGCGCACGCCCTGGAGGCGATACACCTCCTGAACCTCGTTGACCAGGTATCGCGCCAGAGCGACCTCGCCCTTGATGGTCAGAATATCCTGGGGGATGGCGGAGCCGGCGATGAGGGGCTCGCCCGCGCGGATGTAGTCCCCCTCGTAGAAATTGATGTGCTTGCCTCGAGGAATCAGGTACTCCTCGACATCCCCGCCGTCCACGGGGGTCACCGTCACCTTCTGTTTGCCTTTGGGCCCCTTGGCGATGGAGACGTATCCGTCTATCCGGCTCAGCACCGCCGTCTCCTTGGGCCGACGGACTTCGAAAAGCTCCGCGACGCGGGGAAGACCACCAGTGATATCCTTGGTCTTGGTGGTGGCGCGAGGCAGCTTTGCCAATACGTCGCCCGCCTTCACCGTGTCGCCTTCCTCCACGAGGAGAATGGCCTCCACAGGAAGTGGATAGCGCATTTTTTTTCCGTCCGGCCCCTTGATGGTGATCCTGGGGCGGACCTCCGCCAACTTGGACTCGATGATCGTCCGGCTCGATTTTCCGGTGACGGGGTCGACCTTTTCCTGGAGGGTTTTCCCCAGCGAGATGTCGCCGTATCGGATGACGCCGTCCACTTCGGTGATGATGGGCGTCGTGAAGGGATCCCATGTCACCAGGAGGTCGCCGGCCTTCACCTCCTGCCCGTCCTTGACGAGAATATGAGCACCGTAGATGACCGGAAACCGCTCCAGCTCCCGACCGGTCTTGCCGACGATGGCGAATTCGCCGCCCTGACGGTCCATGACGATCAGTTCACCGTCGGCGTTCCTGACCACGTTGACGTCGATGAACTGGATGTTGCCTTCCACCCGTGCCCGGATGTCCGCCTGCTCGACACGCCGACTGGCAGTACCGCCGATGTGGAAAGTCCGCATGGTCAGCTGGGTGCCCGGCTCTCCGATGGACTGGGCGGCCAGAATGCCGACCGCCTGACCGACCTCGACCCGTCTTCCGTGGGCAAGGTCCCTGCCGTAGCATGCGGCGCAGACGCCCTGGGCACTGTTGCAGGTCAACACCGACCGAATTTTCAGTTTGGTGAGGCCCGCCCTCTCGATCTTCGCCACGACGGTTTCGTCAATCTCGTCGCCGATGTTGGCAATGATCTCGTCGGTGTATGGATCCCGCACATTCTCCTCCGCCACCGTCCGTCCCAGAACCCGTTCGCCCAGACGCTGAATGATCTCGCCGCCCTCCATGAGCGCCTCCACCTCCACGCCCCGGATGGTGCCGCAATCCGGCTCCATCACCACGCAATCCTGGGCTACATCGGCAAGTCTCCGGGTGAGATAACCGGAGTTCGCGGTTTTCAAGGCAGTGTCGGCGAGACCTTTCCGGGCGCCGTGGGTGGAAATGAAGTATTGCAGCACCGAAAGGCCTTCGCGGAAATTGGCCGTGATCGGGGTTTCGATGATCTCTCCCGACGGCTTGGCCATCAACCCCCGCATGCCCGCCAGCTGCCGCATCTGGTCCTTGCTGCCTCGAGCGCCGGAATCGGCCATCATGAAGACCGGGTTGAAGCCTTCCATGAGAATGGGCCGGCCGTCCTTGTCGAGACGGGGATTTCCCTCATCGTCCAGAAGCGGGGCCTTTTTCATGGCATCCATCATTTCGTTGGCGACGTCGTCCGTAGCCTTGGCCCAGATATCGACCACCTTGTTGTATTTTTCTCCCTGAGTGATCAGACCTTCGGTATACTGTCGACCGATCTCCGTCACCTGCTCTTCCGCCCGTTTGAGAATCTCCCATTTCATCTCAGGGATGATCATGGCGTCGATGGAGATGGAAAGCCCCCCCAGGGTCGAATATTTATATCCGATGTCTTTCAGGCGGTCTGACAGGATGACGGTCGCCTTGGCGCCCAGGTTTCGATAAACCTTGTCCACCAACTCCCGCAGCATCTTCTTGTCCATGACGTTGTTGACCGTGTCGAAGGGAATATCCGGCCGCTTGGTCAGAATTTTGAAGATGTGGTAGGCACCATCGCCAAAGATGACCTCCGTCACATCGCCTTCGGAAAGAGCGAACACGTCCTCGATATCAACCTGCTTGGCATTGAAGATTCTCCGGAATTCGTCCTGCCGCAGAAGCCCCACCATACCGTCGTCCTCGACATCGCTGCTCACGGAGTGCCGTCGGACCATCTCGATGAAGTCGGCGCCGCCCCGGATCTCTGCCAGAATTTTTTTCGCGGCTTCCTTGTCCGAAATCTCGATGTGGCGCATTTTGAGCAGACTGTCTTTGGGAATGATCTCCCAGAGCAGAACCCGCCCGACAGTGGTCTCCACCATCTTTCCGTCCATTCTGACGGAAATCTTGGCATGGAGATCGACTGCGTCGGCATCAAAAGCGGATCGGACCTCGTCCACGTTGGAAAAGCGCTTCCCGGCCCCCCTGGAAAACGGAATTTCCCGCGTCATGTAATAAATCCCCAGAACGATGTCCTGACTGGGGACGATGATCGGGCTCCCGTTGGCCGGAGAGAGGATATTGTTGCTGGAGAGCATCAGTATCCGAGCCTCGATCTGGGATTCAACGGACAACGGCACGTGAACGGCCATCTGGTCGCCGTCGAAGTCAGCGTTGAACGCCGTACAGACCAAGGGATGAAGTTGAATCGCTTTCCCCTCGATCAGGGTCGGCTCGAAGGCTTGGATCCCCAATCGATGCAATGTCGGGGCCCGGTTGAGCATCACGGGGTATTCCCGCACTACCTCGTCCAGGGTGTCCCACACCTCGGGAATTTCACGCTCAACCATTTTCTTGGCGCTTTTGACCGTCGAGACGAGCCCTTTCTGTTCAAGCCGGTAGTAGATAAAGGGCTTGAACAGCTCGAGAGCCATTTTCTTGGGCAAACCGCACTGGTGCAGCCGCAGGTTGGGCCCGGTAGTGATGACGGTACGACCGGAATAATCGACCCGTTTTCCAAGCAGATTCTGGCGAAACCGCCCCTGTTTGCCCTTCAGGGTGTCGCTCAGGGATTTGAGCGGGCGCTTGTTGGTTCCGGTAATGACCCTGCCGTGTCGCCCGTTGTCGAACAGGACGTCCACGGATTCCTGAAGCATCCGTTTTTCGTTCCGAACGATGATGTCGGGCGCGTTGAGATCCATCAGCCGTTTGAGTCGATTGTTCCGATTGATAACCCGTCGATAGAGGTCGTTGAGGTCCGACGTGGCGAAGCGCCCCCCCTCGAGAGGGACCAATGGCCGGAGATCCGGCGGCAACACCGGGATAACATCCATGATCATCTGCTCCGGCTTGATACCGGATTTCCGGAAAGCGTCCACGATCTTGAGCCGTTTGGACAGTTTCTGCCGCTTGGCCATAGAGGTCGTGGAATTGATCTCCTCCCGGAGCTCCCGGTGCAGTTGCTCCAACTCCAGGCCCTGCAGAAGGATTTTTACGGCCTCCGCGCCGATGCCCGCATCGAACTTGTATCCGTATAGCTCTCGCGCCTCACGATATTTCTCTTCGGTCAGCAACTGGCCCCTGGTAAGACCAGTCTCTTTCGGGTCGACAACGATGTAGCTGTCGAAGTAGAGCACCTTCTCCATATTTTTGAGAGTCAGATCCAGAAGGTTGCCAATTTTGCTGGGCAGGCTCTTCAGAAACCAGATATGAGCAACGGAAGTCGCCAGGTCAATATGGCCCATGCGCTCACGCCGGACCTTGGATTGAATGACCTCGACGCCGCATTTTTCACAAATGACGCCCCGATGCTTCATCCGCTTGTATTTGCCGCAGTTGCATTCGTAATCCTTGGTTGGACCGAAAATTTTTGCACAGAAAAGCCCATCACGCTCCGGTTTGAAGGTCCGGTAGTTGATAGTTTCCGGCTTTTTGATCTCCCCATGAGACCATTCCCGAATCTGTTCCGAGGATGCCAAGGCAATCTTGACCCCTTTGTAGTTTTTCGGGTCCATGGGTTTTGCAAAAAAATCGTATAACGTTTCCAAATTGATCCCCCTTTAAAGCTTTAGGCGTTAAACCAAACGAAAACGATCCTGTCAGTTTTCGTTCTGCATGAGGGTAATGTCCAACCCCAGACTCTGCAATTCTTTGGTCAGAACTTTGAAAGATTCGGGGATACCAGGTTCCAGGACGTTCTGTCCCTTTACGATCTTCTCATACATTCTTGTCCGGCCGGCCATATCGTCGGATTTCACCGTCAGGAATTCCTGCAACGCATGAGCCGCGCCGTAAGCCTCCATGGCCCAGACCTCCATTTCGCCCAACCGCTGACCGCCAAACTGCGCCTTGCCGCCGAGCGGCTGCTGGGTGACCAGGGAATAGGGGCCGATGGAGCGGGCGTGTATTTTATCATCCACCAAGTGGTGCAATTTAAGCATGTACATCGTTCCAACAGTAATTCTCTCTTTGAAGGGCTCACCGGTACGCCCGTCATAGAGGGTCGCCTGTGCCGTCCGGGAAAGCCCCGCTTCCACCAGGAGCGCCTTGATTTCATCTTCCTTGGCGCCGTCGAAGACCGGTGTCGCCATATGAACACCGTCTTTATAGAAGGATGCAAAACTCAGCAGCGTCGCATCGTCCATTTCCGCGATCTCGTTGATCACCTGAATCTCGTTGTCGTTCAGGGCATCCATCTTTTCCGTCGAAAAGATACGCTTGACCTTTTCCCTGAGCGCGACCGTTTCCTTGTTTCGAACCATCGCCTCGAGCTGCTCGCCCAGAACCTTGGCGGCTCGACCCAGGTGAATCTCGAGGATCTGACCGACGTTCATCCGCGACGGCACGCCCAGCGGGTTGAGCACCATATCGACCGGCGTACCGTCCTCGAAATAGGGCATGTCTTCCTGGGGGAGTATTCTCGACACCACGCCCTTGTTGCCGTGTCGGCCGGCCATCTTGTCGCCCACGGAGAGCTTCCGTTTCATGGCGACATAGACCTTCACCATCTTGATTACTCCAGGCGGCAAGTCGTCGCCCTTCTCGAACCGGCTCACCCGTTGTTCAAAATTGAGGCGGCAGCGCTCGCACTGCTCGGTATAGATATCCAGGATGTTGTGGACCTGATCGGTGACGTCAACATCTTCCAGGACGATGCCCTCCAGTTGAGAGAGGGGATCGATATTGTCCAGTATCTCCCGGGTAATTTCGACATTTTTGGGAATCAGTACCGTCTTGCCCTTTTTCAGAGGCACCGAGCATTTCTGTCCGACGAGAAGCCGGGCGATCCGCTCCCAGACCACATCCCCCATGATCGCGATTTCATCGTCCTTGTTCCGCTCGAACCGGGAGATCTCTTCGTCTTCGATCCACCGGGTCCGATCGTCTTTCTCGACGCCCCGGCGGGAAAAGACCTTCGCGTTAATCACGATCCCTTCGACGCCGGGCGGCACCCGAAGCGAGGTGTCCTTCACATCGCCCGCCTTTTCACCAAAGATGGCCCGAAGCAGTTTCTCCTCCGGGGAGAGTTGGGTCTCACCCTTGGGCGTGACCTTGCCCACCAGGATGTCGCCGGATTTCACCTCCGCTCCCAGACGGACGATCCCGCTGTCGTCAAGATTCTTAAGGGCCTCCTCCCCCACGTTGGGGATATCACGGGTGATCTCTTCCTTGCCCAGCTTGGTGTCGCGGGCAACCACCTCGAACTCCTCGATATGCACCGAAGTGTAGACCCCGTCTCGGACCAGTCGGTCGCTCACCAGAATGGAGTCCTCGAAGTTGTAGCCGCCCCACGGCATGAAAGCGACGGTGACATTCTGGCCGAGGGCCAACTCGCCGTTTTCGGTGGCCGGGCCGTCCGCGATGATCTCCCCGGCCTTGATTCGCTGCCCCTTGTGGACGATGGGCCGCTGGTTGAAACATGTGTTCTGGTTAGACCGGACGAATTTGGACAGGTTGATGGGCTCGACGACCTTTTCCGACGGATCCTCCGACATGTCGTATTTCAGAAGGATACGCGAGGCCTCCACATCCAGGACGATCGCATCGCGCTTGGCGACGATGGTCACGCCCGAGTCTTTTGCCACCACGGACTCGATGCCCGTGCCCACCAGGGGCGCCTTGCTCTGCATGAGGGGAACGGCCTGCCGCTGCATGTTGGATCCCATGAGCGCACGGTTGGCGTCGTCGTTTTCCAGAAACGGAATCAGAGAGGCCGAAACGCTCACCAGCTGATTTGGGGAGATGTCCATCAGTTCGATATTCTCCCGGTCGACCATCTCGAACTCGCCGGAGACGCGTGACGTCACCCTCGGATTGACATACTGCTTGTTCTCGTTCATGGGCGCATTGGCCTGGGCGATGGGATGCTTCTTCTCCTCGAACGCGCTCAGGTATCGAACCTCGTCGGTCACCGTGGCATTCCGAACCACGCGATAGGGTGTCTCGATAAATCCGTAATCATTGACCCGCCCGTAGGTACTGAGGGAAACGATCAGACCGATGTTGGGCCCTTCCGGGGTTTCAATGGGGCATATGCGTCCGTAGTGAGACGGATGAACGTCCCGCACTTCGAAGCCGGCTCGCTCCCGGGTGAGACCGCCCGGGCCCAGCGCACTCAGACGGCGCTTGTGGGTCGTTTCCGACAGAGGGTTGGTCTGGTCCATAAACTGAGATAGCTGACTCGTTCCGAAAAATTCCTTCACCACGGCGGACACCGGCTTTGGGTTCACCAGATCGTGGGGCATGAGGGCATCGACCTCTTGAAGGCTCATCCGCTCTTTGATGGCGCGCTCCATCCGTACCAAACCGATGCGATACTGATTCTCCAGAAGCTCTCCCACGGCCCGGACCCGCCGGTTGCCCAAATGGTCGATATCGTCCACAACGCCCTGGGTATCCCGGAGTTCCACCAGCGTCTTGGTGGTCAGGAGGATGTCTTCCTTGCGAAGCGTCCGCACGTCGACGGGGGTATCGATGCCCAGCCGGAGATTGATCTTCATTCGCCCGACACCCGACAGGTCGTAGTAGGAGGACTTGAAGAACAGATGATCGATAAAATCCTGAGCGACCTCCGGCGTCGCGGGATTGCCCGGCCGAAGCCTCCGATATATCTCGATCAATGCTTCTTCCTTGGTTTCGACCTTGTCGAGCAGAAGGGTCTTTCGTATGGAATCGCTGATGCTGACGCCGTCGATCAGCAGAAGTTCGAATTGATCGATTCCCACGCGGCTGATCTCCTTCAACACCTCTTCATCCACCGGATCGTTAGCTTTAGCGATGATCTCACCGGTTTCCGGCGCGATCACGTTGAAGGCGAAGAAGCCGTTCAGGATGTCGTCGACGCTGATGGGGATTCGCTGGACATCCGCAGCCTTGAGTTGCCGAATGGCCCGTTGAGTGAATATACGCCCCTTTCGGACCACCACTTCGCCGGTGTCGGGAAGAACGATATCCTGGGAAGCCCGCTGCCCCTTGAAGGCATGTTCCTCGAAGATCTTATAGAATTCATCCCCCTCGATGACGATCTTCTGGGTTTCATAAAAATAGGCCAGGAGGTCCTCGGTGGTATATCCGAACGCCTTGAACAGCAGCGTCACCGGAAACTTCCGTCGTCGATCGATGCGAATGTAGACGATGTCTTTCGGGTCAATCTCCATGTCGATCCAGGAGCCCCGAACAGGGATGATCCTCGATGAATAGATGACCTTTCCACTGGAGTGGGTCTTTCCCTTGTCATGGTCGAAAAACACGCCGGAAGAACGATGAAGCTGGCTGACGACTACCCGCTCAGTCCCATTGATGATGAAGGTTCCCTTGTCGGTCATTAAGGGGATGGTGCCGAAATATATCTCCTGTTCCTTGATGTCGCGAATATTGGAGACCCCCGTCTCCTTGTCGATATCGTATACGACGAGCCGGACGGTGATACGAACAGGAAGCTCATAGGTCATGCCGCGGTCTATACACTCTTCGACGCTGTGCTTGGTTTCCGCAAAACGGTAAGAAACAAATTCAAGGGACGCGCTCCCCGTAAAATCCTTAATGGGAAACACCGACTTGAATACGGTTTGCAGCCCGATATCTTCACGCTTTTCAGGAGGAACGTCGATTTGCAGAAAACGTCTGTAAGACTCTCTTTGCATTCCGATAAGATCAGGAATCTCGATAATTTTCTTAATTTTCCCGAAGTTTTTCCTTATGCGTTTAGCTGCCGCTAAAGGCTTTCCCGTCATATCGTCTCCAATGAATAATGGTATTCTGAAACGGCGACAATGGGATGAAAGCCGTAACGGCATTCCATCCCATTGTCGCTGATACTATAATGGCGTGTAGGAGTGAGGATGTGGCTTATTTTATTTCGACCTGCGCGCCGGCTTCTTCAAGCTGAGCCTTGATTTTGTCGGCCTCATCCTTGGGAACCCCTTCCTTCACCGGTTTGGGGGCCTCATCCACCAGGGCCTTGGCTTCTTTCAGGCCGAGACCGGTAATGGCGCGCACTTCCTTGATCACCTGAATCTTCTTGTCGCCCGAGGCAGTCAGGATGACATCGAACTCCGTCTTCTCTTCGGCTGCGGCCGCAGCGCCCTCGGCGGGCATGCCGCCGGCCATCATCGCCACGGGTGCGGCAGCGGAGACGCCGAATTTCTCTTCCAGTTCCTTAACCAGCTCCGACAGCTCCAGAACCGACATATTTGCAATAAATTCTATAACATCTTCTTTGGTAACATCCGCCATTTTTACTTATCCTCCAAGTCTTGTTTTAACAGGTACGAAACACCTCAGGCCGCTTCTTTCTGCTCTTTGATGGCCTGCAACGCATACAACAGTTTCTGGGGAACCGCATTGAGAACGCGCACGAACGCTGTCGGAACCCCGTTCATCGCGGAGAGCACCTGCGCGAGCAGGACCTCTCTGGACGGCAGGGACGACAGCGCCTTGATGGCCTTGACATCGATCCGTTTGCCGTTCATGACGCCGATTTTGATCTCGAACTTGTCGTTTCCTCCCGCAAACTCCGTCATGACCTTCGCGGGCGCGACCGGATCGTCGTAGCTCATCGCTACGGCGCTGGGGCCTTTGAAGTCATCTTTGATCAATGCCACCTCGGTGTCTTCGGACGCTCTGACGAGAAGCGTGTTCTTGACGACCTTGAATTCGACATTGACCTCGTTGAGTTTTTTCCTCAATTCACTGACGGCGGCCACATCAAGCCCCTTATAGTCGGTCAGGATGACAATCTTGGATTTCGAGAACTTTTCGTGAAGTTCCTCCACGATCGCCTTTTTCTTGTCCAGCTTCATATAATTTTCACACCTCCTTTCGTGCCTGTTCAAAACCAGAGGTAAGTAAACTTGGAAAGCTACTGTCTCGGCAGGCCGAACATGTCGATTAAATACAAATCAGCAGAGCACCAGAATTTGTATACCCACGGTCTTTGACAGGAATATTTTTTGAGTGCGGTATTGGCGTGAGTAGGAACGGCGCGATTGAAACCTCCGCCCCCTGTCTCCTCAAACATAATTATTTTACCAGATCTTTGATGGATGCCGTATCGACCTTGACGCCGGGTCCCATTGTCGTGGATACGGCGATGCTTCGGATGTAGGCACCCTTACTCGCCGAAGGCTTCAGGCGCATGATCGTTTCCAGAAACGCAGTTGCGTTCTGCACGATCTTTTCGGCGCCGAAAGAGACTTTCCCCATGGGTGCGTGGACAATTCCCGCCTTTTCCACTCTGAAGTCAATCTTTCCCGCTTTCAATTCGGTGACCGCCTTTGCCAGATCAAAGGTGACGGTTCCGGTCTTTGCATTGGGCATCAGACCTCTCGGCCCGAGGAGACGACCGATCTTTCCGACGGACCCCATCATGTCGGGCGTCGCGACGGCCTTGTCGAACTCGAACCAGCCGCCCTTGATCTTTTCGATCAATTCATCGTTTCCGACATAATCGGCTCCGGCCTCTTCAGCCTCTTTTTCCTTTTCGCCCTTTGCAAATACGAGAACCCTCACCTCTTTCCCGATTCCATTGGGCAGGACAACCGTCCCTCTGACCATTTGGTCCGCGTGCCGCGGATCAACACCCAGTCTGACGGCGATATCAAAAGTCTCGTCGAATTTCGCAAAAGAGGTCTCAATCGCTCGTTGTACAGCTTCCGTAAACCCGAGTAGCGCTCCAGGACTTGACTTTTTCTTTGCCTCTAAATATTTTTTACCCCGCTTCGGCATCGTTTATCCTTGCTCCTTATCCATTATCCTAATGATCAATCGTCCCTTCAGCGGCAACCCCACCCTCCGGCGTTGATCATTTATCTGCGATCTCAGACGATCAAGCTACCTCGATCCCCATGCTCCTTGCGGTACCTTCGATGATCTTGCAGGCCGCATCCAAATCGTAGGCGTTCAAATCAGGCATCTTGAGCTTGGCAATCTCCTCTACCTGCGCCCGCGTCACCCTGGCGACCTTATCGCGCTTCGGATCGCTCGCACCCTTGGCAATTTTCGCCGCTTTTTTCAGCAGGACGGCAGCAGGCGGTGTTTTGGTCACAAAGGTAAAGGACCTATCCTGATAAACGGTGATGACAACCGGGATGATCATGCCTTCCTCATTGGCCGTTCTCGCGTTGAAGGCTTTGCAGAAATCCATGATGTTGACACCGTGCTGTCCAAGCGCCGGACCGATCGGGGGGGACGGGTTGGCCTTGCCTGCCGTCACCTGTAGTTTTATCTGTGCAATTACCTTTTTTGCCATCTTTCTCTATATACTCCTGATCAAGGCGTTTTTGGGAGGTTCGGGTCACCGGCCCAAGCAAGCCGTCCACCCCCCAGACTACTTATAGTTTTGTCACTTGTACGAAATCGAGTTCCACCGGTGTGGAACGGCCGAATATGCTCACCAGAACCTTTATCTTACCCTTCTCCGGATTCACTTCCTCCACGGTGCCGTTGAAATTGGTAAACGGCCCGTCGATAACTCTGACGTCGTCTCCCGTCTCGAAATAAAACTTGGGCTTGGGCTTGAGCTGGCCGGCTTCCATCCGGTTGAGAATGCCGGCGGCCTCTTCGTCGGAAATCGGTACTGGTTTTTCGCGGCCGCCCAGGAAGCCGCTGACCTTGTCGGTGTTGTTCACGATATGCCAGGTTTCATCGTCCAGATCCATCTGAACCAGAATGTATCCCGGATAGAATTTACGGGAAGAGGTCTTTCGCTTTCCCTTAACGAGTTCGACAATCTGTTCCGTCGGTACGACGATCTCACCGAACTTTGCCGCATGAGGAGAAGAGGCGATTCGTTCCTCCAGGGATTTCTTGACCTTGTTTTCAAACCCTGAATACACATGGACGATGTACCATTTTAGCGCCATTTTTATCTCCGTTTTTACTGAAGCACGACATGAATCAAACTTGACAGCGCCAAGTCCACAACCCCGAGAAACAAAGAGATGATCATTACAAGGATAATGACGACGACCGTCGAGCCGATGGTCTGCTTTTTGGAAGGCCAGGTGACTTTCTTCAGCTCGGCCTTGGCCTCCCTCAAAAACTGAATCCCCTTTTCCAGGTAGCCGATCTTGATGGTTCCGGTCGAGAGCTTTTTCTGAGGCGCGGGGAATCTTTTTTTCTGGACTTCCCGGGGAGCGACCGAAACGGCCTCACCCGCCACCGCCTCAGCGTCCTGTCCGTCGGAGGACACCGCCGATTCGCCGCCGTCACCCGGTTTCTTTTTTTTCTCTGTTTTTTTCTTCCTCTGTAACCGTGCCATTATGCTCCTAAAAATATGGAAAGCCCAAAGAGTCAACCGGCCGAAGCGGCCCGTCTACGCCTTGAGCTTGCACCATAAAATATCCGCATGATTCTGGCAGGCCAGGAGGGACTCGAACCCCCAGCATTCGGATTTGGAGTCCGACGCTCTACCATTAGAGCTACTGGCCTGAACAAAGCACCTTGCCTATGAAGCAACCGGATTGACCGACCCGCCCTTGTTCGACATCGGGCGGATCAACTACTTGGTTTCTTTGTGAGGCGTATGCTTTTTACAAAATCGGCAATATTTTTTGAATTCCAGCTTATCCGGCGTCGTCCGTTTGTTCTTGGTCGTCATGTAGTTCTTCTGCTTACACTCGGTGCATGTCAGCGTTACATTTACTCTCACAGGAAACTCCTTCAGTGCTATTCGATAATTTCGCTCACGACACCGGCACCGACGGTACGGCCGCCTTCACGGACGGCAAACCGAAGTTCCTTCTCCATGGCGATCGGCGTAATCAACTCGCCGGTGATCTTCACATTGTCTCCCG